>NZ_CAXQBR010000032.1 GCF_964222135.1 Euzebya sp. | reverse complement strand
GCCCCGCCTGGTTCCCGGGGCGAACCGCCAACGGCCGTTCGGAATCGTACTACTTGGAGTGATGTTCCCTCCAGGGGTGTCACGGAACTGGAACAGACGGTGAGGAGCCCGGTCACCCTCACGAGTCGATGACACGCCGTTGACCGGTGTGCGGGTCGGCGGGAGACTGCGCCGTCCCAGCGGGTGCGCGTGAGCGGAGTGAGCGTGAAGGTCAGCGACCTGTTCCTGCGGTGCCTCGAGGCCGAGGGTGTCCGCTACGTCTTCGGCGTCCCCGGCGAGGAGAACGCCGACGTGATGATCTCGCTGCTCGACAGCGACATCGAGTTCATCATCTGCCGCCACGAGCAGGGCGCGGCGTTCATGGCCGACCTGTACGGCCGCATGACCGGCGAGCCCGGCGTGTGCCTCGGCACCCTCGGACCGGGGGCGACGAACCTGATCACGGGCGTGGCGAACGCCGACATGGACAACTCGCCCGTGGTGGTCATCACCGGCCAGGGCGCCACCACGCGGCTGCACAAGGACAGCCACCAGGCGATGGACGTCCCCAAGATGTTCGAGCCGGTCACCAAGTGGGGCGCGACGATCTGGGCGCCGCAGAACACCACCGAGGTGGTCCGCAAGGCGTTCAAGCTGGCCCGCGCCGAGCACCCGGGCGCCACCCACATCGAGCTGCCCGAGGACGTCGCCAAGGCCGACGTCGACGACGAGCCGATCGTCCCGGGCATGAAGGTCCGCCGGCCGGCGGCGGAGGACAAGGCGGTCGCCCGGGCCGTGGAGCTGATCGCCGCGGCCGAGCGGCCCATCGTCCTGGCCGGCCACGGCTGCGTCCGGACGCGCGTCACCACGCAGCTGAACCGGCTGATCGACGAGACCGGCATGTACGTGACGACCACGTTCATGGCGAAGGGCGCGGTGAGCGACCGCCACCCCCAGTCGCTGTTCGCGGCGGGGCTGGGCGCGCGCGACCACGTGATCGACGCGTTCGAGGACGCCGACTGCGTCATCTGCGTCGGCTACGACTTCACCGAGTGGCACCCGGACCGCTGGAACGTCGTGGGCGACGGTGGCACGCCGAAGGACATCATCCACATCGACTTCGAGCCCGCGGAGGTGGACAGCGCCTACCGGCCCGCCGTCGAGGTCGTCGGGGACCTGGCCAACGCCCTGTGGCAGATCAACGAGTCCCTCACCGCCGCCTGTCGCGACAAGGGCACCGAGGCGCTGGCCCGCATGCGTCGCACCCTCGAGTTCGAGATCCTGGAGGAGCACGCCATGGACCCGGGCTTCCCGGTGAAGCCGCAGCGGGCGCTCCACGACATCAGGGCCGAGCTGGCCGACGACGACATCCTCATCTCCGACGTCGGCGCCCACAAGATGTGGACCGCCCGGCACTACCCGACCTACGAGCCGGGGACGTGCATCATCTCGAACGGCTTCTGCTCGATGGGCATCGCCCTGCCGGGGGCGATCGCCGCGAAGCTCGTCCACCCCGACCGCCGCGTCGTCGGGCTGATGGGCGACGGTGGGTTCATGATGAACGTCCAGGAGCTCGACACCGCCTTCCAGTACGGCATCGCGCCGACCTACGTGGTGTGGGACGACTCCGCCTACGGGCTGATCGCCTGGAAGCAGGAGGCGCACTTCGGCCGGACCAGCCACACCACCATGCGCCACCACGACCTGGTCGCCGTCGCCCAGGGCTTCGGGTGCCACGCCGTCCGGATCGAGTCGACCGACGAGCTGCGGCCCGCGCTGACCGAGGCGTTCGCCGTCACCGACCGGCCGTCGGTCGTCGTCGTGCCGATCGACTACTCCGAGAACATGCGGCTGACCAAGCGCCTCGGCCAGGTCGTCGCGCACTGACGCGCCCGAGGAGCCGAGGAGCCGCCATGACCGACATCGCCACCCCACCCGCCGCCACCGCCGCCGTCGACCGGATCCCCCTGCGGGTCGGGTCGACGGGCGACTGGGCCGAGGTCCGCTCGCCGTTCTCGGGCGACGTCGTCGGCGAGGTCGAGCTGGCCGACGCGACGGTCGTCGACCAGGTACTCGGGGTGCAGCGGGCGCTGTTCACCGACCGGGCCCGTCACCTCCCCCACCACGAGCGGGCGGCGATCCTCCGGCGGGCGGCCGCGCTGGCCGCAGATCGGGCGGAGGCGCTGGCGCTGCAGGTCGCGCTCGAGGGCGGCAAGCCGCTGGCCGACGCCCGCGTCGAGGTGGCGCGGGGCATCAACGGCCTCGAGCTGGCGGCGGAGGAGGGGGTGCGGCTGCACGGCGAGGAGGTCCCGATGCGGGCCACGGCCGCGGCAGCCGGCCGGTTGGCGTTCACCACCCGCGAGCCGATCGGCCTCGTCGCGGCGGTCAGCGCCTTCAACCACCCCTTCAACCTGATCGTCCACCAGGTCGCCCCGGCGGTCGCCGCGGGGTGCCCGGTCGCGGTCAAGCCGGCGAGCGCGACGCCGTTGAGCGCCCACGCGCTCGTCGACCTGCTCATCGAGGCCGGGCTGCCGCCGGAGTGGTCGGTGTGCCTGCCGATGCCCGGCCGGGTGGCCGAGTCGCTGGTCACCGATCCGCGGATCGCGTTCCTCACCTTCATCGGGTCCGGTGAGGTCGGCTGGGGGTTGCGCCGGAAGGTGGCGGATGGGGTGCGCTGCGCGATGGAGCACGGCGGCGCCGCGCCGTTGATCGTCGACGCCGGCGCCGACCTGGCCGCGTTGGTCCCGAAGATCGTCAAGGGCGGCTACTACCACGCCGGTCAGGTCTGCGTGTCGGTGCAACGGGTCTTCGCCGTCGGCGCGATCCGCGACGAGCTCGTCGACCGGTTGCGCGCGGCGGTGGCCCGACTGGTCGTGGGGGACCCGACCGACCCGGCGACCGAGGTCGGGCCGTTGATCACCCAGACCGAGGCCGACCGGGTGGCCGCGTGGGTGGACGAGGCGGTGCAGGCCGGCGCGTCGCTGGTGGCCGGCGGCGCGGCGCTCGACCGGCAGTGCTACGCCCCGACCATCCTGGTCGACCCGCCGGTCGGGGCGAAGGTGCGGTCCCAGGAGGTCTTCGGACCGGTCGTCGACGTCGTCGGGGTGGCGGACCTGGACGCCGCGATCGCCGCCGCCAACGAGGTGCCGTTCAGCTTCCAGGCGTCGATCTGCACCCCCGACGTGACCCGGGCGATGTACGCCGCCCAGCGGATCGACGCGAATGCGGTGATGGTCAACGACCACACCGCGTTCCGGGTCGACTGGATGCCCTTCGGCGGTCGCCGGGTGTCCGGCCTCGGCCTCGGCGGGATCCCCCACACGCTGGCCGAGATGACCGCGGAGAAGCTGATCGTCCTGCCGGCGCCGTGATCTCCATCGGCGGGCCCCACAGGACCGCAGATCTGAGGGTCAGCTCCGCCGGCGCGGTCGGTGCTCAGATCTGAGGGGCCGGTCGCGCGCCACTGACCGCAGATCTGAGGGTCAGCTCCGCCGGTGCACCCAGGGCTCAGATCTGAGGGGATGGTCAGCGCTCGAGGATGGCCCAGGTCCCCGGGGGGATCTCGTTGACCCGCTCGCCGACGCCGTGCCCGGCGATGCCGTGCCACGCGTTCTCGGGGGCGAGGGGCTCGTCGGGGTCGATGTTGAGCAGCACCTCGATGGCGTGGTCGTCGCCGGTCAGGCCGATCTGGATCTGGGTGTCCTCGACGTGCAGGACCTCGAGGGTGGCGTCGTCCAGCCACGGCCGGGCCCGTCGGAGGGCGATGAGGTGGCGGTACAGGTCGAGGGTGCGGGCCTGCTCGTCGTCGACGGGGTCGGGGCTGTCGGGGAGGGGCGGGCGGATGGCGTCGTCCCCTCCCTCCCGCTCGGTCTTCTCCCCTCGCGCGGCGAGCTCGTCCAGGTAGTAGATCGACGGGGTGCCGGGGACGGTGAACAGCACCGCGAGGGTGTGGCCCAGGTGGGCCGGGTCGTCCAGCTTGGTCAGGATCCGGGACACGTCGTGGTTGCCGAGGAACGTGAACGGCGCGAACGTGCGGCAGAACCGCGCGTGGCGGGTCAGGTTCCAGCTCAACTCGTGCAGGTTCGCGTCGTCGATCGCGCTCCACACCGACTTGTGCAGCTCGTACTGGGTGACCGTGTCGAGGTGCGACGCCTCGACGAACGCGGCGTAGTCGCCGTGGATGACCTCCCCGAGCAGCCACGCGTCGGGGTGCCGCTCCCGGACCCGGTCGGCGAACGCGGCCCAGAAGTCCGTCGGGACCGCGTAGGCGGCGTCGAGTCGCCACCCGTCGATCCCGCGGTCCAGCCAGTGGCAGGCCACCTCGACCGCCCAGTCGAGCACCGCGCGGTTGGTGTGGTCCAGCGCGACGAGCTTGTCGTGCCCCTCGAAGGTGTCGTAGGCGAACCCGTCCGGCCCGTCGCCCTCGACGTCGATCCGGAACCAGTCGACCCAGTCGCTGTCGCGTCCCCGGGCCAGCACGTCGGCGAACGGCCCGAACGCCCGTCCTACGTGGTTGAAGACCCCGTCCAGCACGACGTGGATCCCGCGGTCGTGGCAGGCGGCCAGCAGCGCCTCGAGGTCGGTGTCGTCCCCAAGCCGCTGGTCGATGCGGAACGGGTCGGCGGTGTCGTAGCCGTGCGTCGACGACGCGAAGATCGGCGTCAGCAGCAGCGCGCCGACGCCCAGGTCGTCGAGGTGGTCGACCCACTCGACCAGTCGGCGCAGCCGGTGGGCGACCGGTCCCTCCCCCGTCGGGTCGACGTTGGCCTGCGGGCAGCCGAGCGCCCCGAGGGCGTGCACCGCGTAGGCGGTGCGCCCTCGGAGCCGGGGGTGCGGCGCGGCGCCGATCAGCTGCTGCTCGCGGCGAAGTCCGACAGGATGCGGTTGAACGTCTCGCTCGGCCGCATCGCCTCGTCGACCTTGGCGCGGTCCCAGTAGTAGTAGCCGTCGACGTCGACGGGCTGGCCCTGCACGTCGTCCAGCTCGGCGACGATCGTGTCCTCCGCCTCCCCCAGCTCCTTCGCGAGCGGCGCGAACACCTCGGCCAGGCGGGTGTCGTCGGACTGCTCGGCCAGGGCCTGCGCCCAGTACAGGGCGACGTAGTAGGCGCTGCCGCGGTTGTCCAGCTCCCCGACCTTGCGCGACGGGCTCTTGCCGTCCTGCAGGTACCGGGCCGTCGCCGCGTCGAGCGCCTCGCCGAGCACCTTCGCGCCGGGGTTGCCGGTCAGGTCGGCCTCCTGCTCGAGGGAGACGGCCAAGGCCAGGTACTCCCCGAGGGAGTCCCAGCGCAGGTGGTTCTCGGCGGTGAACTGCTGCACGTGCTTGGGCGCCGAACCGCCGGCGCCGGTCTCGAACAGCCCGCCGCCGGCCATGAGCGGCACGATCGACAGCATCTTCGCCGAGGTGCCGAGCTCGAGGATCGGGAACAGGTCGGTCAGGTAGTCGCGCAGGACGTTGCCGGTGACGCTGATCGTGTCCTCCCCGGCCTTCGCGCGCTCGAGGGAGAACCGGGTGGCCTCTGCGACGTCCATGATCCGGATGTCCAGACCGTCGGTGTCGTGCTCACCCAGGTAGGTGTTCACCTTCTCGATGAGCTGGGCGTCGTGGGCGCGCTCGTCGTCCAGCCAGAACACCGCCGGCCAGCCGGTCGCCCGGGCCCGGGTGACGGCCAGCTTGACCCAGTCGCGGATCGCGTCGTCCTTGGTCTGGCAGGCCCGCCAGATGTCACCGCGGCTGACGCGGTGCTCCATCAGCACGTTCCCAGCGGAGTCGACCACCTGGACGGTCCCGTCGGCGGGGATCTCGAAGGTCTTGTCGTGGCTGCCGTACTCCTCGGCCTTCCGCGCCATCAGGCCGACGTTCTGGACCGTGCCCATCGTGGTCGGGTCGAACGCGCCGTTCTCGCGGCAGAAGTCGATCGTCTCGGCGTACAGCGCCGCGTAGCTCGAGTCGGGGATGACCGCCTTGGTGTCCTGGGTCTCGTCGTCGGCGTTCCACATCTGCCCGGAGCTGCGGATCATCGCCGGCATGGAGGCGTCGATGATCACGTCGGAGGGGACGTGGAGGTTCGTGATCCCCTTGTGGGAGTTCACGTAGGCCAGGTCCGGACCCTGCTTGATCCGCTGGGCGATCGCGTCGGTGATCGCCGTCGCGGTGTCGGCGTCCAGGTTCTGCTCGACCGCGCTGATCACGCCGCCCAGCCCGTCGTTGGGGTTGGCGCCGGCCCGCTCGAGCTCGTCGGCGTAGCGCTCGAAGACGTCGGCGAAGAACACGCGGACGGCGTGGCCGAAGATGATCGGGTCGGAGACCTTCATCATCGTGGCCTTCATGTGGAGGCTGAAGAGGACCCCCTTGTCGTCGGCGTCGGCGACCTGCTCGCGGAGGAAGTCGAGCAGCGCGGCCTTCGACATGTACGTCGCGTCGAGGACCTCGCCGGCCTCGACCTCGACGGACTCCGCCAGGGCCGTCGTCTCGCCGTCGGCGCCGACCAGGCGGATGCTGACCGCGCCGTCCTCCGCGACCGTGACGGACTTCTCGTGCGAGCGGAAGTCGCCGCTCGACATGCTCGCGACGTGGGACGTGGAGTCCGACGACCACTCACCCATCGAGTGGGGGTTGTTGCGGGCGTACTGCTTCACCGCGGCGGGGGCGCGGCGGTCGGAGTTGCCCATGCGGATGACCGGGTTCACCGCGGAGCCCTTCACCTGGTCGTAGCGCGCCTTCGCGTCCCGCTCGGCGTCCGTGGAGGGCTCGTCCGGGTAGTCCGGGATCTCGAAGCCCTTGGCCTGCAGCTCCTTGATGGCCGCCTTGAGCTGCGGGATCGATGCGGAGATGTTCGGCAGCTTGATGATGTTCGACTGCGGCGTCTTGGCCAGCTCACCCAGCTCGGCCAGGGCGTCGGGCACCCGCTGCTCCTCGGTCAGGTGGTCGCCGAAGACCGCCAGGATCCGCGCCGCGAGGGAGATGTCGGCGGTCTCGATGGCGACGCCGCACGCGCCGGCGTACGCCTCGACGATGGGGAGGAACGAGTGGGTGGCCAGCGCCGGGGCCTCGTCGGTGTAGGTGTAGATGATCTTGGAGGCGTCAGTCATGGGTTCTTCCGTCGTGGTGGACGCGGGCCGGTCGTGTCCGGGGACTCTACCCACGCGCGCGGGGCGGTCGATCCACCCGCGTGGAAGACCCCGACCGCGCATGGCAGACTTCGGCATCCATTCCGAGGTAGCTCAATCGGCAGAGCATTCGACTGTTAATCGAAGGGTTGTGGGTTCAAGTCCCACCCTCGGAGCTCTCCAGGTGCGGGACACCGTCGTCAGGCACGTCGACCCAGCCGAGGCGGTCGATGGTCCGCTCCCCCGTCGAGATCCGGGCCCGGACGCGGTAGCTCCCGGGCCTGAGCGCCGCGGCGGGATCGGTCGGGAAGCGCAGGACCATCGTGGCCGGGGTGCCGCGCAGCGCGCCGGTGAACGTGTGGCCGTCCGCTGACGGCGGGTTGGGCGTGATCGTGATCGCGCACGTCGCGTCCTGCCAGTCCCCGGCGTCCTCGCCCGCGGCGACCACGACCACGCGGATCTCCCGTGCCTCGCCGTCATCGCGCCGGCCCTCGGTCAGCAGCCACACGCCGTCCGGCTCGCGCCCCACGTCCACCGATCCCTCCCCTCCTGCGCCCACGGCGGCAGGATGCACCATCGGACCCACATCGGGGTAGCGTCGTCACCATGGGCTTCAAGACCGGGGTGCTGATCGGGTTCGCGACGGGCTACGTCATGGGCACCGAGGCGGGACGTGAGCGCTACGAGCAGCTGCGGCGCACGTTCGACACGGCCATGCGGTCCGAGACCGCGAAGTCGTTGCAGGGCGGTCTCCAGGGTGCGTGGCAGACCGCGCAGCAGGAGTTCCCGGCGGCTGCCCAGGTCGCGTCGGTCCTCCGAGACGAGGACGCGCGCTAGTCCTGCAGGTAGTCCCGCAGTTGGTCGCTGCGCGAGGGGTGGCGCAGCTTCGCGAGCGTCTTCGCCTCGATCTGGCGGATCCGCTCGCGGGTGACGCCGAACTCGTTGCCGACCTCCTCGAGGGTGCGGACGTCCCCGCCGTCCAGGCCGTAGCGCAGGATCATCACCCGCTGCTCCCGCTCGGTGAGGGTGTGCAGCACGCCCCGCAGCTGCTCCTGCAGCATCTGGACGCTGGCGGCGTCGACCGGCATGACGGCGTGCTCGTCCTCGATGAAGTCCCCGAGGAAGGCGTCGTCCTCACCGCCGACCGGCGTCTCGAGGCTGACGGTCTCCTGGCTGATCCGCAGGATGTCCTCGACCTTGTCCGGCTCGAGGTCGAGCTCGGCGCCGATCTCCGCCGACGTCGGCTCGCGTCCGAGGACCTGGTGGAGCTGGCGCTGGGTGCGGATGACCTTGTTCATCGTCTCGACCATGTGCACCGGGATCCGGATGGTGCGGGCCTGGTCGGCGATCGCCCGGGTGATGGCCTGGCGGATCCACCACGTGGCGTAGGTCGAGAACTTGTAGCCCTTCCGGAAGTCGAACTTCTCGACCGCGCGGATCAGGCCGAGGTTGCCCTCCTGGATCAGGTCGAGGAGGACCATGCCCCGGCCGACGTACCGCTTGGCGATCGACACGACCAACCGCAGGTTGGCCTCGACCAGGCGCGCCTTGGCCCGCTCGCCCCCGCGCTGCATGCGGAGCAGCTGGCGGCGCGAGGCCGGGTCGAGCCGGTCCCCGATGGCCGCGAGGCGGATGCCGGCGGCGAGCCCCGCCTCGTACCGCTTGGCGAGGTCGACCTCCTCCTCGGCAGTCAGCAGCTCGACCTGGCCGATCTCGCGCAGGTACATGCGGACCGGGTCGCCGGTCGTCGTCGAGACCACCAGCTCGGGTGAGCGCTGCGACGCCGGTTCTCGCCGGGGCCGTGGTGACGGCCGGCGCCGCTCGATCGACTCCTCCTCGAGCAGGTCGTGCAGGGCCCGCACGCCGTCGCGGTCGAGGTCGGCGCCGCTGACGACGTCGTCGATGTCCTCCGGCGTCACGTACCCGCGCCTCCGGCCCAGGTTGAGGAGGTCGGTGACGGCGACGTGGTCGAGCAGCGCCACGTGGACGTCGAGGTCGGTCGTCGTCACCTGCGGGGTGGGGTCGGCGCTCGCGCTCACGGTCGGCCCTCCCGTGCGTGGACGTCACGTCGCTGGTAGGCACGCCAGACCCGCTCGAGCTCGCCGATGTCCCGCATCAGGTGGGCGCGCTCGTCGGGGCCGAGGTGCTCCCCGCCCTCCTGCAGCCGCGCCCTGGCCGCCTCCCACCGCCGCCGGGCATCGCGACCCCGCAGGGCGTCGATCAGCCACGCGACCTGCGCCGGTTGGGTGTCGACGGTCAGCTCCGAGGCGGCCAAGCTGCGGACCCGCGACCGCATGTCGTCGTCCGGCATCGCGTCGAGGATCCCGTCGAGGTCGCCGCCGTGGCGGCTGATCGCGCGGAACAGCACCTGGCTGACCTCGGCGGTGAACACCGACTCGTCGAGCATCTGCCAGTCGTCGGGCAGCGCCTCGGGGACCTGCAGGGCGACCTGCAGGACCTCGCGCTCGAGCTGCAGCTGCGGGTCGCGGGGCGCGGCCGGGGCGGTGCTCTGCCGCCGCGCCGGTGCCGGTCGCTGCGGTGCCGCGCGGGTCAGCGGGTGGGCCCGGTTCAGCTCGTCCTCGATGCGCTGGGCTGGCAGGCCGACGGCGGGCGCGACCACGTTGAAGACGTAGTGGTACCGGAGGGCGGCGTCGTCGATCTTGCCGAGCAGGTCGAAGGTGGACCGGTACGCGCCGGTCTTCGCCTCGGGCGTCGACAGGTCCGCGCTGCGCAGCAGGTGCTCGATCTGGAACTCGACGGCGGTCTTCCGCCCCGCGAGGGCCCGCTCGACGGCCTCGGCCCCGCCGCCGGTCACCAGGTCGGCGGGGTCCTGGCCCTCGGGCAGGACCAGCACCCCGAGGTCGGTGATGCCGGCGGTCTCCGCCCGCTCCCGGGCCCGCTCGGCCGCGTCGAAGCCGGCCGCGTCGGCGTCCAGGGCCAGGGTGACCCGGGCGTCCATGCGCTGGATGAGGGTGAAGTGCTGCTCGGTCAGGGCGGTGCCGCAGGGCGCGACGGCGTTGCCCATCCCGGCGGTGTGGAGCGCGATGACGTCCATGTAGCCCTCGACGACGAGGACCTCGCGGCGCTTGACGACCTCGCGGCGGGCCAGGTGCAGGCCGTAGAGGGTGACCGACTTGTCGTAGACGTCGGTCTTCGGCGAGTTGATGTACTTCGGCGTCGCCCCGTCCATCTTCGTGACCTGCGGGCCGCCGGGGAGGATCCGCCCGCCGAAGGCGACGACGTCCTGCCCCCGCTGGTCGCGGATCGGGAACAGCAGCCGGGCGCGGAACCGGTCGACCGCGCCACGGCGGCCCTTGGTGGCCAGGCCGGCGGCGACCAGGTCCTCCGTCGAGGCGCCCTTCGCCATCAGGTGGTCGCTCAGGTCGCCCCAGGCGTCCGGCGCCCAGCCGAGCCCGAACACCTCCCACGCCCCCGGCGGCACCTGGCGTTCGCGGAGGTAGGCCCGCGCCCCCTCCCCCGCCGGCCCCTTCAGCTGTTCGCGGTACCAGGCGTCGGCCTCGGCGGTCAGCTCGAGCAGGCGGGTCCGCTTGCCGAGCGCCGCGCGCTGGCCGGGCCGCAGCTCCTCGTAGCGGAGCGTGACGCCGAACTGGCGCGCGAGCTTCTCGATGGCCTCGGTGAAGCTGAGCCCCTCGATCTCCTGGACGAACGCGATCGTGTCCCCGCCGACGTTGCAGCCGAAGCAGTGGAAGAACCCGCGGGGTTGGACGGAGAACGACGGGGTCTTCTCGTCGTGGAAGGGGCAGCGCCCCATGAACCCGGCACCGGACCGCTTCAGCGCGGTGTAGGGCTGGACGACCTCAACGATGTCGAGGCGCTCCTTGAGCGTCTGGATGTCCTCGTCGTTGATCCGTCCGGCCAAGTGGTCTCCTCACCGGTGGTGCGGGAGCCGGAGTCTAGGCGCGCTCATGACCGGTGCGGCTGTCGGCTGGGCAGGAACAGGCGCTCGAACAGCCGGCGCGCCTGGACGTCGGAGAGGGACGCGACGAAGTCGATCACCCGGACCACCGCGGGGTCCGGTCCACCGCGGTGCGCGGCCGGCAGCCGGCGGACGTTGTCGACGTAGAAGACCACCAGGCTGGACAGGCAGTGGCTGCCCCGCGCACGCTCCGCCTGCGCCCCGTGGCGTTCGGCGATCCGCTCGGTGACGAAGACGTCGAGGCGTTCGAGTGTCGACCAGGCCACGTGCGACAGCCGCACCTCGGGCGTGTCGGTCGACGCCTTCACCGCGTCGGCGGTCAGGGTCCGGACCCACGCGTCCGGGTCGGCGCCCCAGCCGACCACGATGTCGTCGGGCAGGTCGTCGGGCAGCAGCACCCCTGCGGACAGCGCGTCGGCGAGCTCGCCGGTCAGGTGGGCGATCCGGTCGCTCAACCGGACGACCTCACCCTCCCGGGTCGCCGGGCTGGGGGCGTCGAGGGTGTGGGCGCCGATGCCGTCGCGCACCTCCCAGGTGAGGTTCAACCCGGCCCCGTCGGACTCGAGGACGTCGACGACCCGGACCGACTGGTGGTTGTGGCGGACCGGCTCGTCGGCGACCAGGCTGAGGGCGTCCTCGCCCGCGCGGGCGAACGCGGTCGCGCCGAGGTCGCGGCCGAGCGCGATCGCCTCGGTCAGGTCCTCGTTGAGGCGGAGGGCCCGCGCCATCGTGCGGGCGATCCGGGCCCCGCGGAGGGTGTGGTCGAGCCGCGAGCGGTACCGCTCGCCCCGCGGCGCGAGCAGCGTGTGGGTCTTGTCGGTCAGCCGCTCGAACGCCGCGCAGGCCACGATCCGGTCCACGTCGACCTGGAACGCGGTGCGCAGCGGATCCGGCTCCTCGGGCTGCTCGCGGCCCTTCGACTCGGCGGACAGCGTGGCCCACGCCGAGAGGCTCGCGCGTTCCAGCTCCTCGGTGCGTTCGCGGGACGAACGAGGATCGGGCACGTCCCGCAGACTAGCATCGGCGGTCCTGTGGAACCCGTGAAGCCACGTGAGCTGGTGACCGCCGCGCGCGTCGCCGACGGCCTGATCGTCGTCGTCGGCGTGGCGGGCGTCGTCGCGGGCGCCCAGCTGTTCCGGCGCGGCGACGTGCCCTTCGCGATCGTGGCCTGGATCCTCACGTTCATCGCCGGCGCGGCCCTCCGCCTGGTCGTGTGGATGGCCCGCGGCATCGCCCAGGTGATGGAGCGCGGCGAGCGGATCGAGGACGACCTGGCCCGACTGATCCGCAGCGGGGGGACGGCCGACACCGGCGAGCGCCTCGGCGAGGTGGACGACCCCGACCCGTACCGCCGCTGGGGCGGCTGGCACTAGCCGGATCCGGGGCGGTCAGACCAGGTCGCGGGCCGAGCCGTGCTCGAGGGCGGCGTGGCCGTCCTGGATCGCGACGCCCAGCCGGTCGTCCACCGGTGGGGCGTCGGCTGCGGCGTGCGCCGGGTCGGCCAGGCGCAGCGCCGCCGCGATCTGCTCGCGCCGCTGGCCCATCCCCAGCTCGAGGAGGGGCTGGAGCACCCCGCGGACCGCCATCATCGGGCCGACGAACCAGGGCGCCCAGAACCGGTGGGCGCGCCGGTCGATGCCGCGCTCCAGCGCGTCGACGGCCTGGGCGAGGGGGATGGGGCGCTTGATCAGGCTCGGCTGCACCCCGTTCAGGGCCTTCGTGGCCGGGTGCTCGTACGCCCCGCGGACCAGGTCGGTGTCGACGAAGCCGAAGTAGGCGCACCCGGCGACCGCGCCGGTCGGTCCGAGCTCGATGCGCAGCGCGTCGGTCATCGCCTCCACCCCGGCCTTCGAGGCGGTGTAGGCGCTCATCAGCGGCGCGTGGGCGACGGCGGACAGGCTCGCGACGTTCACCAGGTACCCGCGGGAGGCGACGATGTGGGGCAGCACCGCCCGGTCCGTCCGGTACACCCCGAGCAGGTTCACCTCGATGGTGCGGACCCACTGCTCCACCGGTTGGCTCGCCAGGGCGCCGACGAAGGACAGGCCGGCGTTGGCGATGGCGACGTCGATCCCGCCGAAGCGGTCGACGGTCCGGGCGACCGCGGCGTCGAGCTGGTCGGAGTCGGTCACGTCCGCCTCGGCCCACACAGCCCGGTCGCCCAGCGCGTCGGCGCGGGCGGCGAGCCGTTCGGGCTCGAGGCCGATCAGGGCGACGTTCGCCCCACGCCGGTGCATCCGCTCGGCGATCGCCGCGCCGATGCCCCTCGCCGCCCCGGTGACCAGGACCGTCTTGCCGCTCACGTCGCGCTGGTGGACCATGCGCGGCATGTTACCATCGGTAGCAGCTCGGCGGTGAGTCAGGACCTCGCGGCGGTGAACCGGTCGGTGAGGTAGCGGACCAGGTTCTCGATCGGGATGCGCTCCTGGGCCATCGTGTCCCGGTCGCGGACGGTGACGGCGTCGTCGTCCTCGACGGTCTCGAAGTCGACGGTGACGCAGAACGGCGTGCCGACCTCGTCCTGGCGGCGGTAGCGACGGCCGATCTGCCCGGCCTCGTCGTAGTCCACGTTGACGAAGTGGGGCTTCAGCAGGTCGTTGACCTTCTTCGCCGTCGGGGTCAGCGTGTCCTTCTTGGAGAGGGGCAGGACCGCGACCTTCACCGGCGCGATGTCGGGGTGGAAGCGCAGGACCGTGCGGGTCTCGGTCCCGCCCTTCACGCTCGGCGCCTCCTCCTCGGCGTAGGCGTCGACCAGGAACGCGAGGGCGGTGCGGTCGACGCCGGCCGCGGGCTCGATCACGTTCGGGATGTACCGCTCGTCGGCCGCCTGGTCGTAGTACGAGAGGTCCTTGCCGCTGAACTCCGCGTGCTGGGTCAGGTCGAACGTGCCGCGGTTGGCGATGCCCTCGAGCTCACCCCAGCCCATCGGGAAGCGGTACTCGACGTCGACGGTGCCCTTCGAGTAGTGGCTCAGCTCGTCGGTGGCGTGCGGCCGGATGCGGAGGTTCTCCGGGGTGATCCCGAGGCGCGTGTACCAGTCGTAGCGCTGGCGGATCCAGTAGCGGTGCCACTCCTCGTCCGTCCCGGGCTTGCAGAAGAACTCCATCTCCATCTGCTCGAACTCGCGGACCCGGAAGATGAAGTTGCGCGGGGTGATCTCGTTCCGGAACGACCGACCGATCTGGCCGATGCCGAAGGGCACCTTCTTCCGGCTGGTGAGCTGCACGTGGGCGTAGTCGACGAACATGCCCTGGGCGGTCTCGGGGCGCAGCCAGACCTGAGCCGAGGAGTCCTCGGTCGGCCCGACGAACGTCCGGAACATCAGGTTGAAGGCGCGGGACTCCGTGAACTGCCCGGCCTGGCCGCAGTTCGGGCAGTACGGCTCCCCGGACTTGTTCGTGGGCAGCTGGTCCTCGCGGTGGCGGGTGTTGCAGTTCCGGCAGTCCACCAGGGGGTCGGTGAACCCGGCGACGTGGCCGGACGCCTCCCAGACCCGCGGGTGCATCAGGATCGACGCCTCGATCGGCACGACGTCGTCGCGCAGCTGGAACATGTCCTTCTTCCACTGCGCCCGGACGTTGTCCTTCAGGGCCACGCCGAGCGGGCCGTAGTCCCACGCGCCGCGCAGGCCGCCGTAGATCTCCGAGGACTGGAAGATGATCCCGCGCCGCTTGCACAGCTCGACGATGGTGTCCATCGAGGTGTGGTGGCCCTCGATCGCGTCGTCGGCGTCGGGGGCGACCAGCGGGTACTCGGGGTCGAACGCGGGGGGCAGGTGGGGATCGGCGGTCACGGGGAGGCTCCGGTCGGGGGCTGTCTGGACGCGACCGCGAATGATACGGGCCGCGTCCGCCGTCGCCGTCGGGGGGCGAGCCGCACGCTGTCCGGTACCCGAGCCCGGTCGGCTGCACGCTCTCCGGTGGCCGAGGCCCGGTCGGCTGCACGTTCTCCGGTGGCCGAGCCGGGCCGGCTGCACGTTACCCGGGGCCCTCCCAGACCACGTGCAGTTCCCCTCCGGGCGGCACCGGACCACGTGCAGACGCCCCTACCTCAACCGGGCCACGTGCAGACGCCTTCTCTCTCCCGCTGCAGAGCGTGCCCACATGCCGCCCGCAATCGGCCCGCGCCCAACTGCACGCTGTCCGGTAGCCGGGCCGGGCCGACCGCACGCCGTCCGGGACCCTCCCGACCGACGTGCGGATCACTGCCGTGGCGCACCAGACGACGTGTAGACGCGAACCTCAGCCGAGTCGCAGGGTCAGACCCCCGTCCACCAGCACGTTGGAGCCGATGAGGAACGACGCCTCGTCGCTGGCGAGCCAGGCGATCGCGTTGGCCAGCTCCTCGGGCTGGGCCGCGCGGCCGAGGGGGCTCGGATCGGGCCGGTCGCCCATGGCCGCGAGGATCTGCGGGTCGAGGTGGGACGCGATGTTCGTCGCCACCGCACCCGGGGCCACGGCGTTGATGCGGATGCCCTCCGCGGCGTGGTCGCAGGCGAAGCCCTTGGTGAGGCCCACCACGGCGTGCTTGCTCGCGGTGTACGCGGCGGCCAGCGGCTGGACCTGCACGCCCGCAGCCGACGCGACGTTCACGATCGCGCCGCCGCCGCGCTCGCGCATCGCCGGGATCTGGGTGACCATGCCGAGGAAGACCCCGCGGACGTTGACGGCGATGATGCGGTCGAAGTCGGCCACCGCGATGTCCGCTCCCGGCACGAACCCGCCGAGGATCCCGGCGTTGTTGACGGCGATGTCCAGCCCGCCGTAGGTGTCCTTCGCGGCGGCGACCAGCTCGGCGGCGTCCGACTCGCGGCTGACGTCGGCGTGCACGTAGGTGGCCAGGCCGCCGGCGTCGGTGATCAGCCGGGCCGTCTCCTTCCCCCCGGCGGCCACCACGTCCGAGACGATGACCGCAGCGCCGTCAGCCGCCAGCCGGATGGCCGCGGCCCGGCCGATCCCGGACGCCGCACCGGTGACGATGGCGACCTTCCCATCGAAGTCCATGTCCTGCTCCTCAGCCCTCGCGGGTCGTGGATCGACCCAGGTGCTCGGAGTGTCCGCCCCCTCCCCCGCCGGCGCATGGACCAACGACCCCCCTCGCGCGGGCCGACCCGCCCCCTCCCCTGGGGGCCCGGGCTAGAGGATCTGGCTCAGGAACAGCTTGGTGCGCTCCTCGGTGGGGTTCTCGAAGAAGTGCTGGGGGGTGCCGACCTCGACGATCTCGCCGTCGGCCATGAACACGACCCGGTCGGCGACGGCCCGGGCGAAGCCCATCTCGTGGGTCACCACGATCATGGTCATGCCGGACTGGGCCAGGTCCTGCATCGCGTCGAGGACCTCCTTCACCATCTCCGGGTCGAGCGCCGACGTCGGCTCGTCGAACAGCATCACCTTCGGCTTCATCGCGAGCGCCCGGGCGATCGCGACGCGCTGCTGCTGGCCGCCGGACAGCTGCCCCGGGTACTTCTGGGCCTGCTCGGGGATCTTGACGAGGGTGAGGAGGCGCATGGCCTCCTCCTCCGCCTCCGCCTTCGCCTGCTTGCGGACCTGCCGGGGCCCGAGGGTGATGTTCTCCATCACCGTCATGTGCGGGAACAGGTTGAAGGACTGGAAGACCATGCCGCACTCCCGGCGGATCTCCTGGATGTTGCGGACGTCCTGGGACAGCTCGATCCCGTCGACGACGATCGTGCCCTTCGTGTGCTCCTCCAGGTGGTTGATGCAGCGGATCATCGTCGACTTGCCGGAGCCGGAGGGGCCGATCACGACGACCACCTCCTGCTGGCCCACGACGAGGTTGATGTCCCGGAGGGCCTGGAAGTCGCCGTAGAACTTGTCGACGTCGGACAGCGTGATGATGGCCTCGCCGGTGCCGCCCGGCTCGAGGGCGCCCTTGCGGAGGTCTTCGACGTCGCTCATCGATCGCTCTCTCTCATCGGGTTCCAACTCCAAGCTTGGTCTCGAGTCGTTGCGATGCGCGGGACATGGAGAAGCACATCACCCAGAACATGAAGGCGACGAAGGCGTAGACCTCCGGCGCGAAGCCCTGGTTCTGGAACTGCGGGCTGGCGAGGATCGGGTCGGACACGCCCAGCAGGTCGAACTGGCCGATGATGACCAGCAGGGTCGTGTCCTTCAGCAGGCTGATGAACTGCCCGACCAGGGCGGGGATCGAGTTCCGCAGCGCCTGGGGCAGCACGATGCGGCCGGTGATCGTCAGGGGCCGGAGGCCGACGGCCTGTCCGGCCTCGGTCTGGCCGCTCGGCACCGACTGCAGGCCGCCGCGCACGATCTCGGCGACGTACGCGGCGCTGAAGAGCGTGAACATGATGATCGCGCGGATCACGTCCGGCGGGGAGTCCACGCTGGGCGGCAGGAAGAACCCGATCGCGAACTGGCCCATGAACAGCAGGGTGATCAGCGGGACGCCGCGGATCAGCTCGATGTACAGGACCGAGATCGGCCGCAGCAGCGTGAAGGTCGATCGGCGGACCAGCGCGAGCACGACGCCGAGGGGGAAGCACAGCACGATCGAGATCGCCGCGACGTTGATCGTGAGCAGCAGGCCGCCGAACTCGTCGACGTTCGTCGGGTTGTAGCCGGTCTCGAAGAGGAACGCGAGGATCCCGAGGAGGGACAGGATGAGGCCCTTGCGGGCCATCACCGCGTCCGGCAGCACCCTCGGCAGCTGCTGGCCGACCACGTAGGGGACGATCAGCCCGAGGGTGAGCAACGTCGGGGTGATCGTCTCGGTCATGCCGAGCAGCACGGCGACGGCCAGGACCGGCGGGGCGATGATCCCGACCTTGGTGCGGGTCCGCATCGGGGGCACGGCCACGCCGGGCACCTTCGCGGTCCCGAAGCCGAGAGCCAGGGCGACGGTGTAGATGGCGATCCACAGGATCGGGTAGCCGATGCCCGCGTTCGGGAACTGCGTGCCGACCATGTAGGTCTCGAGGCGGTCCCGGATGACGGTCCAGCCGCTGACGGTCTCCCCGCCGACGACGACCTTCTCGTTGAACAGGACGAACCCGACCGCCCGGTAGGCGACGTAGGCGAGGAACAGGCCGAAGAGGATCGTCAGGACGCTGTTCTTCGCGTCCTTGAACAGGTTCTCGCGGAGGAAGGTCACCGGGCCCCCGCCGCTGCCGGGGGGCGGCGGCGCGTCGGGCGCGACCGGCTGGTCCTCGTTGCCGGGCGTCTGGGTCTCTGCGCGCAGGGAGCTCATCGCTACCGCTCCACCAGGGCCAGACGGCGGTTGATGACGTTCGCGATCAGCGAGATCGTCAGGCTGAAGCTGAGGTAGAGCAGCATCAGCACGACCACGCCCTGCACGGCCGGGGCCGCGTTGTTGACGATGCGGGTGAAGATCGCCGCGATCTCGATGAAGCTGGCCGCCACCGCCAGCGACGAGTTCTTCGTGATGTTGAGGTACTGGTTCGCGAGGGGTGGGATCATGATCCGGAACGCCTGGGGGAGGATGATGAACCGGTAGCGCTGGAACGTGGTCAGCGCGATCGCGTTCGCCGCCTCGGTCTGGCCCTTGTGGATCGCCAGGATCGCGCCGCGGACGATCTCGGCGACGTGCGAGGCCGTGTACAGCGTCAGGGCGACGGTGACCGCGGCGTAGCGCGGGTCGACGGTCATGCCGCCCCCGACCTGCCGGCCGTCGACCATGGCCGGGTCGAGGGCGAGGGCGTTGCCGGCGACGAAGTTGCCGATCGCGAGCAGCACCAGGAAGGCGATGATGCCGAACAGCCCGCCGCGGGCCGGTGCACCGGTGCGGGCGTTCACGCGTCCGCGCCAGGTGACCACCAGGACGGTGCCGACCAGGGCGAGCCCGATCGCGCCGAGGAACGCGAGGCCGTTCGCGTCCGGGTTGAACCAGGGGATCCCGATGCCGCGGTTCGAGATGACGAACGCGTCGAGCGGCGTCGGCGCCTCGGTGATCTGCGGGAGGACCGAGAGGGTGACCGCGTAGTAGGCGATGAAGATCCACACCAGCGCGGGGATGTTGCGGAAGATCTCGACGTAGGCGGTGCCGAAGGCCCGCACCGCGCCGTTCGCCGACAGCCGGGCGACGCCGATCAGGATGCCGATGATCGTGCAGCCGGGGATCCCGAACAGGATCACCCGGACGGTGTTCAGGTAGCCGGCGAAGAACGCCTCGCGGACCGTGAACGCCGCGCTGCCGTCGATCCCGGGGATCGCCGACCCGAAGCGCCCGTCGAGGAAGGCGAACCCGGTCGGCAGGCCCGACCGCGTGAGGTTCGTCCGCACGTTGTCGAACAGGTAGAGGGCCAGGGCGATGATCAACCCGAGGACGATCAGCTGCCCCACCCAGCGGATCACGCGGACGTCGCGGTAGAGGGGCGGCTTCTCCTGGCTGCGCAGCGGCGGCAGGGGCGCGGTTGTTGACACGGGCGCTCCGGGTCGGTGGGGCGGCGGTGTGGCGCCTGAGTCAACCAGACCCAGACGCGTCCGGGGCGCTCGGCTCCTTGGACATGCCGTCCTCGCGGATCCGG
>NZ_CAXQBR010000031.1 GCF_964222135.1 Euzebya sp. | reverse complement strand
CGGGCGCAGCCCGCCCCGCCGCGGGCGGCGCCCACAGCGACGCGGTGTCCCTCAGCAGGACGGGGACGCGCATCGCCGCGGCGGGGCCGCCGCCGGCCACCGAATCGGCCCACGCCGCGGTGGGGTTGTCAGCCGGGGCGCCGGCGCGGGCCAGCAGCACCTGGTCCACCAGGTCCGTGCCGCGCACCCGCGCCACCTCGTCGGCCACCGCGACCGCGGTGTCCAGGCGTGAGGCGCCGGCCAGCCGGACGGGGGTCAGGCCCAGGTCCCGCACGGCCTGCTCGACGGCGGGTGAGAGGGCTGCCTCGCCTCCGAGCAGGTACACCGTGCCGCCCGCCGGGACGGTGCGGGCAAGCTCGGCCGCCGTCGCCGGGTCCAGCGCGCCGGTGGGGGTGAACAGCAGCGGCCCGTACCCGGCCAGGCTCGTGGCGGCGAGGGTGTCGGCGAAGACGTCGTCGCGGCTGAGGATCCCCCAGGCTGCGCTGCCGGGCTCGGCGAACCGCGCGCGGGAGAACTGCACCGCTGCGGTCAGCGGATCAGTCGGCCGGGGCGCTGCGGTCGAGACCTGGACCCGCCCGTCGGACCGTGAGGTCGTCACGAGGTCGAGGGCCCCGTCCCCATCGGCGTCACCGAGGTGCGCGTGGACCAGATCCGCCGCGTCGAGGAGCAGCGACGCGCCGGCGAAGGTGCCGCCACCGTCGTTGCGCCGCAGGAGGGCCTGGCCGTCGGTGACGGTCACGACGTCGTCGTCGCCGTCGCCGTCGAGGTCGTCGATCGCGAGCCAGTCCGGCTGTGGCCACGGCAGCGGCTGGCCCGTCCAGGCGCCGGTGCCGGCGTTGGGGAACCACGTCAGCGCCGCCCCCTCGAGCTGCCGCGCGACCAGGTCGGTCCTGCCGTCGCCGTCGAGGTCGCCGGTGAACGTCTCGACCGGTGTGATGGTCGCGAGGTCCGGCGCGTCGACCGGTGCCGGTGCGAGGACGCGCTCGGCGAAGCTGCCGGTCCCGTCGTTCACGTAGGCGATCAGCTGGTCCTCGAGGAGCATGACGAGGTCGGTGTCGGCGTCGTCGTCGACGTCGAGCCCGGACAGCGACATGAGCGCGCCGTCGGATGCCTCCTCCTCGGTCAGCTCGGTCACGGTCGAACGGGTCCACGTCGTGCCGGTCCCGTCGTTGGCGTAGGCCCACAGGCGGATCTGGCCGGCGACGGCGAGGTCGACGTCGCCGTCACCGTCGAGGTCCTCGGCGACCAGGCCCTGGGCGATGTCGCCGAAGGTCACGAAGATGAAGCCGTCGTCGACGGAGCCCTGCACGTCGATCACGCGCCGCTCCCACGTGGTCCCGTCGCCGGCGAGGTTCTCGAAGACGACGAGCTCGGAGATGAAGTTCGCCAACGTCACGACGTCGAGGTCGCCGTCGCCGTCGACGTCCACCGCCTCGACGTCCCTGGTGCCCAGCGGGATGGCCGAGACCGCCGGGATCCGGCTGTCAGGGGTCTGGCGGTTCACGTCGTCGTCGATGGGGGTCGGCCGCCAGGTGCCGCCCTCCTCCGAGAACCACACCAGGCGGTCGGACCGCGGATCGGTGGCGGTCACCACGTCGGGGGTCCCGTCGCCGTCGATGTCCCCGGTGGTCGAGACCGACGGGTACACCGTCGCGGGGCGGTCCACGAAGACGGTCGGCCACGGCCCGCTCGCCGTCCCCGGATCGCGCAGCACGACCAGGTCGGCCTCGTCGGTGGTGGTGACGACGTCCGTCCGCCCGTCGCCGTCGACGTCGGCCGGGTGGGCCGGCGGACCGATCAGCCGCACGGTCGCCGGGTCGCTCACCTCGAGCGGCGACCACGACCCCGGGCCGGTCGGTGACAGGGCCACGACCCCCCCGACGCCGGTGACGAACAGCTCCGGTCGGGCACCGGCGTCCGCGGAGGTGAGCAGCCGGGTGATGAGGAGGGGCTCGGACACCACCGCCCGGGTGAACGACGTCACGGACGGGTCCGGGGTGTAGCGGGTCAGGCGGTCGAAGGCGAACTCGTCGCCCTCCTGCTCCTCCGGCGTGTAGACCTCGGCGGCCCCGTCCCCGTCGGCGTCGGCCACGGCGAACGAGAAGCCCGTGAAGGTGAGGACGTCAGCGACCGGGACCGGCAGCTGGGCGCGGGTCCAGGTCCCGCCGTCGTTGCGGTGGGTGAACACGCCCTCGAGGTCGGGGGTGTCGATGAAGGTGATCACGTCGGCGTCCCCGTCGCCGTCGAGGTCGGCGACCTCGATCTGCTCCGGCTCCTCCGGGGTCTCGTCGATGACGTGCCGGGTCCAGCGCCTGCCGGTCCCGTCGTTCGCGAGCCAGATCAGGCCGGGCTCCTCGTTGGCGAAGGACGGCGAGAGCACGAGATCGGTGTCCCCGTCACCGTCGAGGTCGGCGGGGACGACCTCGCCGTGGGAGAAGAACGCGTCGTCGGGCGCCCGGCCCGCGTCCTCGATCTCGGTCGGGAACCACAGGCCGGCATCGCCCCCGCCGGTCGTCCCGTTGTGGAAGACCCGGAGGGACCCGCGCGTGCTGGCGACCACGTCCCCGTCCCCGTCACCGTCGAGGTCCGCGACGGCCACCGGGCGCACGTCGTCGGTCCGACGGGTGATCTCGCGGGGGCTCCACCCCTCCGGCTGCTGGAGCCAGGCGGTCAGCACGCCCGTGGTCGAGCCGGTGACCAGGTCGAGGTCCCCGTCGCCGTCGAGGTCGCCGCTGCGCAGCATCGCGTCGTCGTCCCGCGGCGGGGTCTCGGTCACCGTGCTGACGACGTCGAGTGAGGTCTCCGCGGCGGTCTGGGCGGCGGCGGGAGGGGTCAGCGCCAGCCCGAGGGCCGACGTGAGGATCAGGCAGATGCCGGGTCGGATGGCTGCGCGCACGGGACACCTCGGGTCGACGGGGGTGGATGCCTGCGCAGCGGACGGTACGGATCTGCCGTAACGGCGGGCTAACGGGGACTAGGTTGGCGGCGCATGACCGTCGATCCGGGCGCTGGCCAGCCGCTCCGGTTGCTCACCTACCTGGCCCCCAGCGTCCCGGCCACCCTGTTCACGGCCCTGGCTGACCACGTCGGTGGGGAGCTGGGGTGCGATGTCGAGGTCTCCTACGACTCCTCCCGGTCCGGTCCGAGGCCGGGCGAGCGCGAGCCGTTCACCACCGGGGAGGCCGACGTGGCGTTCCTGTGCGCCACCTCCTACGTGTGGCTCACGGGAACGGCGCACCCGCCGATCCGACTGGTCGGTGCGGCGTGGGCTCCGACGGATCCGCGGGCGGACCAGCAGGCGGTCTACTTCGGGGACGTGCTGGTCCGCGTCGACGGGCCGGCACAGCTCGGCGATCTGATCGGCCGGCGGGTCGCCTACAACGACGACGCCAGCCTCAGCGGCTACCACAGCGTCCGTCTCGCCCTCCGCGAGGCGGGGATCGATGCCGAGGGGGTCCGGTTCGTCCGCTCCGGCTCGCACCTCCGATCCCTCGAGCTGCTGGTCGAGGGCGACGTGGACGCCGCGGCCATCGACTCGACGGTCTGGCACCGCCTCAGCCGCCGGACACCGGCACTGGCGGCGCAGGTCCGACCGATCGCCGCCCTGGGCCCTCACCCGGTGCAACCCGTCGTCGCTCGGGCAGGTCTGCCGACCCACGTCCGCGACGGGGTGCGGGACGCGCTCCTGGGCGCCCACGAGGCGCCGGCCACCGCACGAGCACTCGCCGCCGCGGAGCTCCGCCGGTTCGTCCCCGTCGACGACGCCCACTACCGACCCCTGGCCGCCCGCATGACCGCGCTCGACGTCGGATGGCCGCACGCGGGTGACGACGGCGCACGCCTCAGGCCATCAGACAGCGACGCATGTGGCGCAACGCCGCCACCCCGTCGCCGTCGTGGGGCTCGACCTCGCCGATGACGGCCGCGGCGTCAGCGACGAGGATCCCGCGGGCGAGCTCGCCGAACTCGCCGAGCGCGTCGAGGCCGACGACCCGGCCCTTCACGTCACCCGGTGCGGCAGCTCGCCGAACTGGGACGCGCCTACCCCTGTTACCGGTCGCGGGCGGAACAGATCGCCGACCGCGTCGCCGCGCTCGACCCGAACCTGGACGACGACGCCCGCGCAGCCGCCGTCGAGCGGATCAAGGCCGACGAGTCGCAACGGCGAAGCGGGCGGGCCGGCCACACCGGAGGAGTGGTCACCGTCACCCACGACCACGATCTCGCGGCCGGCGACGCCATCGACGTCGACATCCTCCACCCGACGCGCATAGCGCCGTCTCACCTGTCATCAGGGGCCGTAGCCGGCCGGCCGCGGCTACGAGCCGGCGGCGGCGGTCGCGCTCAGCTCGTCGCAGTCGAGGTCGGCCTCGGCGGGGAAGTCGGGGACCGGACGGTTCTGAGCCTCCTCGCGCGTCGTCGCGAGACCGTTCTCCTCGATGTCGGCGATGAGCCAGTCCATCTCGTCGATCTCCCGGCGCTGTGCTTCGCTGATCTCGACGGCCAGCTCGCACACGCGGATGTCGGTGACGCCGAACCGCTCGGAACGGGTGATGGCCAGGGAGTGGTGGGGGATCATCGCCTGCATGAACGCGGTGTCGCCGACCGTCGCCTGCGTGCGGTCGAGCGTGATCCCACCGGCCAGCAGGACGATGCTGACCCCGACGATGATCCAGTTGCGCGCCGCGCTCCGGTACATGTTGAGCATCCAGGCGAGCATGACCAGGCCCATCGTCCCGCCCATCGTGATCGCCATGAACACCCGACTCTGGCTGAACCGGACGTGGCTCCACTCCCAGGAACCGGCGAACATGGTGAAGTACATCACCACCATGGCGGTCAGGATCATGGCGGCGAACCGCAGGTACATCTTGGTCTGCATGCCGCCGTCCTGGTCGGACCGGCCCTGGGACGTGTCGTGGTCGTGGCGCTGGTCCGCGCTGACTTCGCTCATCGGTAGACCTCCGTCGTCGGTGTGCGTGCAACCGACAGCCCGGCCGCGAGCCGACCGTCGGCGTTCGGGTTGCCCTACCCCGACGCGCACCTCACGAACGGCGCGCACAGCCCCGTCGAGCTCCCACCACCGGTCCCCAGACCACTCGGGCAGGCTGAGGGGGGCCGACCACCCCAGGGTCGGTCAGCGACCAGTGGATGTCGGTGCCGTGGTGACCAAGCCGACGCGGGCGAGGGCGCGGAGGTGGTGGGACGCAACTGCAGAAGGGCGTGGTCTGTGACCACGCCCCTTGGGCGGACCGCGGCTGTCGTCCGCCGCGGGTCGGCGTCAGCGGAAGTCGCCGACGACGTCGACGGTGAGCTGCTCGGTGCCGTCGGCGGAGGTGATGGGGACGTGGACGGCGAGGTCGTGGGGGCCGTCCATGCCGGGGTGCATGCTGAGTTCGAAGGTCAGTGTGGTCGTCTCGCCTGGCGCCAGAGCGGTGGTGTCGAGGGTGAGCGGGCCGGGGCAGCAGC
>NZ_CAXQBR010000030.1 GCF_964222135.1 Euzebya sp. | reverse complement strand
GCCACCGGCGGGTGCTGGCCGGCCCGGTCGCGGAGGTGGTGACGGACCCCGTCCGCGTCGGATTGGTGCCCGTCGGCAGCGCCCTGCGGCCACCCGCCGCCCTGATCGGCCTGCCGGACGGCACGCGGAGCGGTGCGGGGGTGTGGCTGCGGACCGCCGAGGTGCTGGGGGAGGGGCGGGGTGACGTGGAGGGGACGCGCTGTGCCTGCGGCGCCTTCGTGCACCCCCTGACGGTGCTGTGCGCCGCGTGCCACCAGGTCCTGCGGCCACCGCGCCGGCTCGTGGTCGAGCCGACGGTCCCGGTCGCGAGGGTCGTCCTCGACGACGCGCGGGTCCTGCCGCTGTGCGGGTCGGTGCTGATCGGCCGCGAGCCCGCCGCCGACCCTCTGGTGGGGGAGGGGCGGGTCGCCGCGCTGGCCCTGACCGACTCCCAGCGGTCGGTGTCGCGGGCGCACGCGGTGCTGTGGGTCGACGGGTGGGACGTCGTCCTCGAGGACCGGCAGGCGGCGAACGGCACGGCCGTCCGCCCGCCGTCGAGCGCGGGGTGGACCGTGCTCGTGCCGGGCGGATCGGTCCGGCTGCTGCCCGAGACCGAGGTGCAGATCGGCCGTCGGACCTTCCGGCTGACGACCTGAGCCGTCGCGGAGAGGGTGAGGAGCCGGGGCCTACTCGCCGTCGTCCGCCCCGACGTCGGCGGCGATCTGGCCGGCGACGTCGTCGCTGATGAAGTCGGCGTTGCCGATGATGAACGCGGTGCCGGCCGGTGGGGTGAGCCCGCGGAGGAACCCGGCGGTCTCGGTCGGGTAGGTCGTCGCGCCGGTGCCGAGCTGCGGTGCGTCACGTCGGGCCGACACGGGCGCGGAGGCCAGGGTCAATGCCCAGCCGTCCGCCCGCTCGATGTTGGTGACGACGACCTGGTCGACGGTGTCGAGGACCGAGCCCCACAGCTCCGTGGCGACCGCGGCTGCGGTGGCCATCCGGTTCCCGCCGGCCACCCGCGTGCTGCCCGGCGCCGCGTCGGCGGCGGCATCGGACACCGCCGCCGGCCCGCCCAGGACGATCGTCCGGGTGACGCCGAGCTCGTCCATCGCTGCCGCCGTCGCCGGGTGCAGGGACGCGCCGCCCGTCAGCAGGATCGGGGTGCCGGTCTCCGCGCCGTAGGCGCCGCCGGTGACCGCGTCGGGGAACGTGTCGCCCGAGGCGAGCAGCGCGTCGGTGCCGCCGGGGTTCGCGGTCCGGACGGCACGGGCGACCTCGACGGCGGTCTCGATGCGCGTCGGCCCCTCGAAGCGCTGGATCGCGTAGCCGGCCGAGACGAGCTCGGCCTCGGCGGTCGTCGACACCGCGTTGGGCCCGCCGAGGATCCGGATCGGCCCGCCGTCGGGCAGCACCCGGTCGATCTCCGCGCGCGTCTCGGGGTCGAGGGGCTGGTCGGGCCCGCCGGCGGTGTACAGCACGCAGGAGTCGTCCCCGGCGAGGGGCGAGCCCGCGAGCGCGTCGGCGAACACGTCGTCGCGCGCCAGGACGACGGCGGCGGCGGCGTCCGGCTGGTCGAACAGGAAGGTGCAGACGTTGATCGCGATGCGCTGGACGTCATCACCCTCGATCCGGGGCGTGTCCTCGTCCGGGGCGGGCGGCTCGGTGTCGCAGCGGTCGCTCTCGAGCGTCGCCGGCGGGGCGGTCGGCGGGGTGTCAGGCAGGGCGGCGACCTCGGCGGGGGAGAGGACGTGGTCGAACAGCTCGATCGCGGCCACCGCGCCCGCGGATGCCTCCGTCGTCGGTCCGCCACCGCCGTCGTTGTCCCGGAAGAACCGCAGGGCGCCGTCCTCGATCAGGGCGAGCCCGTTGGTGTCCTCGAAGGTGATCGCCTCGGTGCCGTTCACGTACCCGGTGACCTGGCCGGCGGCGGTGCGGGTCAGCACGACCTGGGCGTAGACGTCCTCGGCGAACTGCGTCCCCTCCGCGGTCGTGACCGGGTAGAAGTTCAGCGCCCCACCGAGGACGTAGAGGCCGTCGTCGCCGACCCCGTCGTTGAAGTCGATGATCCGGTTGTAGCCGGTCAGGTTCGAGAACCGCATGAGCACCGCGATCGAGTAC
The DNA here is from genome assembly GCF_964222135.1 of Euzebya sp. Taxonomy (NCBI): domain Bacteria; kingdom Bacillati; phylum Actinomycetota; class Nitriliruptoria; order Euzebyales; family Euzebyaceae; genus Euzebya; species Euzebya sp. The sequence continues at coordinate 97,417 of NZ_CAXQBR010000030.1, read as the reverse complement.
TCGTCGGCGGGCACCTGCGGCGTCTCGACGCGGAGGCCGGTCTGGCAGGCGAAGGCCAGGACCGTGCGGGCCTGACCCAGCACCGTCTCGGTCCGGAAGACGTGCGGGACGTCGCCCACCGGCGTCAGGGCCGGGTCGTCGGGGCTGTCGGCGTCGAACGTGCGCTGCAGCCCGTAGCTGGCCACCAGCGCCGCGCCGGCGGGGGTGACCTGCACCCCCAGCAGGACGACGAGCGCCGTGGCGACCACCGCCACCGCCCGCGTCGTCCACGACGGCTCCTGCGCTCGCACGCTGGTGCGGTCCCGTTCACCCATCTGTCTCGCTCCTCGTCGCTCCGGGGGGTTGGCGGCGCGCATGCTAGGCAGCGGCGCGTGGGGTCACGCGATCCGTCATCCGATGGTCAGGATCGGAGAAGCACCACCCGCCGGTCCGGGCCTACCGTCGCCTCACGCGGCCGGCACCCCGTCGACCGCACGACACCGGGAGACGACGATGAAGACGATGACGTGCCGCGAGCTGGGTGGACCCTGCGACCTCGCCCACCACGGCGAGGACGCCAACGAGGTCATCCAGGCCCAGGACCAGCACCTGAAGGACGCCGTCGCCGCCGGCCGGACCGATCACGAGCCCGCGAACGACGACATGCGGGGGCGGTGGCGCCGGCCGGTCTCCGGGCTCAAGTGGTACCGCCAGGTGATCCGCGACTTCGCGGCGCTCCCCGAGCAGCCCGCCGTCCCCGTCGACGGGCGCTGAGCCGGCGCCGGGGAGGGTGGGTCAGGCGACGGCGGTGCCGGCCAACTCACCGCATCACGCGCTGAGTGGTGCGCCGACGCTCTGACGAGGGGCACGGCTGCCCCTCGTGTGCGAGGTCGGCCGCACGTAGTCCGGTCGACCCGATCGGGCGACTGCACGCGACCCAGGACCCTCCGGGAGATCGTGCAGTCGACCCACCCCCACCACCCGGTGCCGTGCAGGCGCCCGTCGCCCAGCGCGGGGTCGCCGTCACCGAGCTGGAGCGACGCGGCAGTTCGGGGTGACGAGTCCCGCCGGTGTGGCCGGTGACCCGGCACGGATAGAGTTGAGACCCCCTGGGCCGCCCCTTCCCCTTCGCCGAAGGCTTGGACCTCCACTGGCCGCGAACCCCCCGCCTCACGATGCCGAACGGCCCGACGTCACCGCCCCTCCGGGGCGCGCGTTGATGGCCGATGTGGCCGCGCTGGCCGGCGTCTCGCAGATGACCGTCTCGCGCGTCATCAACGGCACGGCCACCGTCCGCCCCGCCACGCGCGAGCGGGTGCTGGCGGCGATGCGGAGCCTCGACTACCAGCCGAACACCGCCGCCCGCGCGCTCGCGACCGGGCGGTCGAGTCGGCTCGGCGTGGTGTCGCACAACGCGACGCTGTTCGGCCCGACCTCGACCCTGCACGAGATCGAACGCGTCGCGCGATCCGCCGGGTACACCGTGTCGGTCATCACGGCCGACGCCCTGGACACCGTCGGCATCCGCACGGCCGTCGACGCGCTCCGACGCCAACCGGTCGACGGCATCGTGATCATGACCCCGCACCGCGACGCCGTGGCCGGGGTCGAGGCGCTCGACTGCGACGTGCCCATCGTCACGGTGCACGGCAGGACGGGGCACGGGGCGGCGGCGGTCACCATCGACCAGCGCGCGGGTGCACGTCGGGCCACGAACCTGCTGCTCTCCCTCGGCCACGAGACGATCTGGCACATCGCCGGCCCGCAGGAGTGGCTCGAGGCGCAGGAGCGCGCCGAGGCGTGGGCCACGGCGCTCCGCGACGCTGACCGGCCCGTGCCCGACCTGCTGCAGGGGGACTGGGACGCGCGGTCCGGCTACGAGCTCGGGCGGCAGCTGCTGGTGGAGCACCCCGAGGTGACCGCGGTGTTCGCCGCCAACGACCGTCTGGCCCTCGGCCTGTACCGCGCGGCCGCGGAGCTCGGCCGGCGGATCCCCGAGGACCTCAGCATCGTCGGCTTCGACGACGTGCCCGAGGCCGCCTACTACGCCCCGCCCCTGACGACGATCCGCCAGGACTTCGGCCAGGTCGGGAAGCTGAGCATCGCGCTGCTGCTCGACGAGGTGGACAACGGTGGCGCGACCGTGCGCTACCCGGTGGTCGACGCCGACGTGGTCCTGCGCGACAGTACCGCCCCGCCGCCGGGCTGACGGCGCCGCCCGGATCCCTCCGGGGTCTCAGCGGTCGATGCCGCGTCCTCGACGGCGCGCGCGCAGGCCGTCGACGAACGCGGTCGCGTCCGTGTCGGCCGTGATCGCCAGGACATCGATGCCGGCCATGACGGCGTAGTCGCGCAGCATCTCCGTCGTCACGGCGTAGCTCAGGCACGTGTGGTGGGCGCCGCCGGCCTGGATCCAGCACTCCGCGGAGGTCGCGAGGTCCGGCTTCGGTCGCCACACGGCGCGCGCCACCGGCAGGTTGGGCAGGTCCGCCGGCGGGTCGACGACCTCGATCTCGTTGACCGCCAGCTGCATGCCGTCGCCCATGTCGATCAGGGAGGCGACCACCGCCTCACCCGCGTGGGCGTTGAACACCAGGCGGACCGGGTCCTCACGGTCTCCGATGGACAGCGGGTGCACCTCGGCGGTCGGCGTCTCCCGCGCGATCGAGGGGCAGATCTCCAGCATGTGCGCGCCGAGCACCAGCTCCTCGCCCTCGGCCAGGTGGTAGGTGTAGTCCTCCATGAAGGAGGTGCCGCCACCGAGGCCGGTCTCCATCACCTTCATCGCGCGGACCAGGCCGGCGGTCTTCCAGTCCCCCTCGGCGCCGAAGCCGTAGCCGTCGGCCATCAGCCGCTGGGCGGCGATGCCCGGCAGCTGGCGCAGCCCGTGCAGGTCCTCGAAGGTGTCGGTCACGGCGATCGCGCCGAGGTCGTCGATCAGCATCCGCATGCCGAGCTCGATCCGGGCGGCCTCGCGCATCGACTCGTGCCGCGCCGCCCCGGGCTCGAGCTCGGACGCCACCGCGTAGGCCTCGCCGTACTCCTTGCAGAGGTGGTCGACCGCTTCCTCGGTCACCTCGGCGACGCGGGCGACCAGGTCGCCGACGCCGTAGTAGTCGATCCGGTAGCCGAACCGCCGCTCGGCCTCCAGGCGGTCGCCGTCGGTCACGGCGACGCGGCGCATGTTGTCGCCGAGCCGCGCGATGGTGCCCCGCGACAGGTCGTGGTGCGCGGCGGCGGCACGGATCCAGGCGTCGATGCGCGCGTGGACCCCGGGATCGGCGTGGTGGCCGACGACGACCTTCCGCTCGAGGCCGATGCGCGTGCAGATGTAGCCGAACTCCCGGTCGCCGTGGGCGGCCTGGTTCAGGTTCATGAAGTCCATGTCGATCTCCGCCCAGGGGAGATCGCGGTTGAACTGCGTGTGGAGGTGCAGGAGGGGCCGGCGCAGCGCCTGCAGCCCGTCGACCCACATCTTGGCGGGGCTGAAGGTGTGCATCCACGTGATGACGCCGACGCAGGTGGGGTCGGCGTTGGCCTCCTGGATCGCCTCGGTGATCGCGTCCGCGGTCCGGAGGACGCCGATGGCGCGGACCGGCAGCAACAGGTCGCCGGCCGCGTTGAGGCCGTCGACGATCGCCTCGGTGTGGCGGTCGACCTGCTGCAGCGCCTCGTCGCCGTACAGGTCCTGGCTGCCGACCAGGAAGCGGACGTGCCAGTCGGTCAGGTCGATCCTCATCGTGGTGCTCCGCTCGTGTGGGGGTCGGCCTGGCCGTAGGTGGCGCGCGGTCCGTGCTTGCGGGTGTGGTGCTTGTCGAGCAGGTGGGGCTCGAGGGGTGGCAGGTCGCGCTCGGCCTGCCCGGTCAGCAGGGTCATCTCGGCGCACGCGTCGAGCGCGACGGCGTTGTGGACCGCGTCCTGGCCGTCGGTGCCCCACGTGAACGGGCCGTGCCCGGCGACCAGCACGGCGGGCACGTGGGTGGGGGACAGCCCCCGGTCGGCGAACGCCTCGACGATCACCCGGCCGGTGTTGGCCTCGTAGGCCTCGGCCACCTCGGCCGGGGTCAGCTGCCGCGTCAGCGGCACGGTGCCGGCGAAGTGGTCGGCGTGCGTCGTGCCGAGGCAGGGCAGCTCGCGACGCACCTGGCACAGCGCAGTCGCGTGGGTGCTGTGGGTGTGGACGACGCCGCTGACCTCGTCGAAGGCGCGGTAGATCGCCAGGTGGGTGGGCGTGTCGGAGCTCGGCCGCAGATCGCCCGCGACCACCGTCCCGTCGAGTCGCAGCAGGACCATGTCGGCAGGCGTCATGCGGTCGTACGGCACCCCGCTCGGCTTGATCGCGACGATCTCGTCCTCGCGGTCGAACTCCGAGACGTTCCCCCAGGTCAGGCGGACGAGCCCGTGGGTGGGGAGGGACAGGTTGGCGGCGCAGACGCGTTCGCGCAGGTCGTCGTGGCGCATCAGGCGCTGCCCCCCGACCGGACGCGGTCGCGCAGGTCCATCAGCGCGGGCATGACCCGGGCGATGTCGGCGGCCCGACCGGCTGGGTCATCGGTGTCGACGCCGCCGAAGGCGTCGTGCAGGGTGAGGTACAGGACGTACAGCACGTCGTAGGTGGCCGCGGCGTCCGGGTCGGGGTGGAAGGTGCGGCTGGTGCCGGCCGCCATGGCCCGCTGGGCCGAGGCGACGTCGGTGTGCGCCCCGCCGGCGACCGCACCGAAGATGGCGGCACCGAGCGCGCACATCTGGCCGGAGGCGCCGATGCGGACCTCGCGACCGAGCACGTCGGCGTAGATCTGGTTGACGACGTCGTTCTTGTCCGCGATGCCGCCGGTGTGGACGACGGTGTCGATGGCGATGCCGTGCTCCCCCATGCGGTCGATGATCCGCCGGGCGCCGAAGGCCGTCGCCTCCACGTGGGCGCGGTAGGTCTCGTGCGGCCGCGTGTGCAGCGTCTGGCCGACCAGCAGGCCGCTCAGCCGGGTGTTGACGAGCACGGTCCGGTTCCCGTTGTGCCAGTCGAGGGCGAGCAGCCCGGATTCGCCCGGCGCGAGCGTCGCTGCCGCCTTCGACAGCGCCACGTGCACGTCGGGACCGGTGAAGTCGGCACTGGTCGCCTGCTCCGCGGACCAGGCGAAGATGTCACCGACCGCGGACTGCCCGGCCTCGATGCCGATCGCATCGGGCGTCACGGACCCCGGGACGATGCCGCACAGGCCGGGCACGTCGGGCACAGCCGTCCCGCCCTGCGGGGCGATCGTGATGTCGCAGGTGCTGGTGCCGATGATCTTGACGAGCGTCCCGGGGGTCACCCCCGCCCCGACGGCGCCGTGGTGGGCGTCGAAGCCGCCGACCGCGACGACGACGCCGGGAGGCAGTCCGACCTGCTCGGCGACGTGCGGCGCCAGCCCGCCGGCGGGGTGGCTCGAGGGGAACGCCACGGCGTACAGGCGGTCGCGCAGGGCCGCGAGGCCGGGGTGCAGCTCGGCGAGGAACGCCGTGGACGGCAGGCCGCCCCAGCGGGGGTCGAACATCGCCTTGTGACCCGCCGCGCAGATGCCCCGCACGATGTCGTCGGGGTGGGTGACCCCGGTGGCCCACGCCGGCACGTAGTCGGCGAGCTCGACCCAGGAGTGGGCGGCGTCGAACACGTGGGGTGCGACCCGGGCGCAGTGCAGGATCTTCGAGAAGAACCACTCCGAGGAGTAGGTGCCGCCGCAGGCCCGCAGGTACGGCTCGCCCCGGCGGTGGGCCAGCGCGGTGATCTCGAGCGACTCGGCGTGCCCGGTGTGGTCCTTCCACAGCCACGCCTGGGCGTCGAGGTCGTCGCGCAACTCCTCGCGCACCCCGAGCGGCACGCACTCGGCGTCGACCGGCAACGGCGTCGACCCGGTGGTGTCCACCCCGATGCCGACCACGGCGTCGGGCGAGAAGTCCGCCAGCGACGAGCCCTGGTCCACCAGGTCGGCCACGACGTGCAGGAAGCCGTCCTGGTAGTCGCCCGGGTGCTGCCGGGCGAGCGATGGCCGGGAGGCGTCGAGCAGGATCCCTCGCGTCCCCGACGGGTAGTCGAACACGGAGCTGGCGACCTCGGCGCCGTCGGTGCACCGCACGAGGAGGCCGCGGACGCTGTTGCTGCCGTAGTCCAGACCGATCGAGTACACCGCGCCGCTCCCCATCAGATGTTGGTCGATGTTAACGTTACCAGAATGGTCGTCAACACCGCTGGAGAAGCTATGGAGACGTCGGTGGAGCTCGCGGTCGGCACCCGACGGTTGACCGTCGACGTCGCGCACGGTCCCCGGGTCGTGTCGCTCCTGGATCTCGACGGCCAGGAGCTGATGGCCTCCCTCGATCCCCCGGTGGCCGTGGGACCGACGACCGGCCCGCAGGCGCACCTGCGCGGGGGACATCGCCTCTGGCCCGCTCCCGAGGTACCGGCCGTCACCTACGCCTGCGACGACGCGGTCGGGCGGGTGGTGCGGACCGGGCGCGGTGCGGTCGCCGTCGACGACGGCACCCCGGTGCGGCGACGGCTCGAGGTCGCGACCGACGGTGACGTCGTCCGCCTGGAGCACACGATCACCAACACGGGCTCGGACCCGCTGCCGGTGGCGCCGTGGGCGCTCACGCAGCTCCGACCTGGAGGGGTGGTCCACCTGCCGGTCGGGGACACCCCCGCGGACGAGCACGGGCTCCAGGCCAGCGGCGCGATCCTCACCTGGCCCTACACCCGCCTGGCTGATCCGCGCATCGCCCTCACCGATGGGGTGGTCGTGATCGACGCCACCGGGATGGCGCCGGACGCGCCACCCATCAAGCTCGGCGTCGACGGGTCGATCCCCTGGGCCGCGTACGTCGTCGGTGACACGGTCCTGATCGTCCACGGTCCGACCCGGTCACCCACCGCCGCCTACGTCGACCTCGGCGCCACCGTGCAGTCCTACGCCTGCGGGCGCTTCGTCGAACTCGAGGTGCTCGGCCCCCTGGTGGTCCTCGAACCGGGGGAGTCCACCGCCCTCCCCGTGCGCTGGACGGTGCACCCCCGCCCACCGGGTACCGGGGCCGATCTGGCGGCGGCCCTGCCCCGCCTGGCGGCGCTCGCGGACGCGACCTGACCCGCCGGCCGCAGGCGATGAGCGCCGTCGGCTACGAGCGCCGGCGGATCGCGCGCTGGAGCAGCACGAAGATGAAGAGGATGCCGCCGGTGATGATCGTCGTCATCTCTGCGGGGATGCTGCCGTCCCGGGTGATCAGGACGGTCATCAGGCCCAGGACGAGTGATCCGATCACGGACCCGACCAGGAACCCCGATCCGCCGGTCAGCAACGTGCCGCCGACGACCGCTGCGGCGATCGCGTCGAGCTCCCACCCGATGCCGGTGATGTTCTGCGCGCTCCCGAGCCGGGCGGTGTAGACCACCGTCGCGACGCCGGCCAGGGTCCCGCTGATCACGTAGACCCAGATCTTGGTGCGGGCGACCGCCAACCCCATGAGGTCGGCGGACTGCTCGGACCCCCCGATCGCGTACACGGTGCGCCCGAAGCGGGTGCGGTGCAGCAGGAACAGCCCGGCGACGACGATCACGGCGGCGATGACGACACCCGGCGTGATGGCGAGGTCGTTGACGCGCTCCCCGTCGATGATCTTGAACTGGTACGCGACGTCGCGGATGGGTGAGTCGGTGTCCAGTCGCTCCGGGATGGTGCTGAGCGTCGAGGCGAGCCCGCGGGTCAGGAACATCATCGCCAGCGTGGCGATGAACGGCGGCATGCCGAAGAAGTGGATGAGGACGCCGGAGGCCAGGCCCGTCAGCGTGCCGAGCAGGACCATGACGACCATGCACAGGTAGGGGTCCAGGCCGGCGTTGGCGAGGAGCACGCCGGCGACGCTCGAGAAGGCGAGGATCGCACCGACCGACAGGTCGATGCCGCCGGTGAGGATGACGAACGTCATCCCGATGGCCAGGATGACCAGGTGGGCGTTGTTGATCAGCAGGTTCGAGACCGTGCTGTACTGGATGATCCCGCCGTAGGCGATCTGCCCGTACGCGACCATCGCGAGGAAGATCAGGAGGGCCGATCCCGTCGGGACGAGGTTCGGGTGGCGACTCAGCCAGCCGGGTGCCTGCGCCTCGCCGACCGCGGTGTCGCTCCGGGAGATGGTGGTCATGGTGTGGTCACCTCATCGCGACGGCGACGGCCGAAGGTCGGGAGCGCCGCTCGCGCCCGCTCGGACTGCGCGATGTACAGCGCGATGATCACGACCGCCTTGAACGCCGGCGTCGCGGACGACGGCACCCCGAGGAACACCACGGTCTTGTCGAGGGTCGCGATCAGCAGCGCACCCACCGCGGCACCGGTGAGGGAGAACGTGCCGCCGGCGAGCGAGGTGCCACCGATCACGACCGCGAGGATCGCGTCGAGCTCCAGCTGGTAGCCCGTCTGGGACACGTCGACGGTCATCACCGTGCTGGTGGCGAAGATCCCGGCGACACCTGCCAGCAGGCCGCTTGCGGCGTACACCGTGATCAGGAGGTCCCGGCGCTTGATGCCGGCCAGGCGGCTGGCCTCGGCGTTGATGCCGAGCGACTCGATCATCAGGCCGAGGGCGCTGCGCCGGACGACGAGCATCACCGCTGCCGTGATCGCCACGGCGAGGACGAAGACCACCGGGAGCCCGAGGACGTACCCGTTGGCGACCCAGCGGTACGCGTCGTTCGAGGCGGTCGTGTTCAGCCCGGAGGTGATCACCTTGGCCAACCCGCGGCCGGCGAGCAGCATGACGAGCGTCGTGATGAACGGCTGGAGGCCCACCACCGCGATGAGCAGGCCGTTGAGGACGCCGAGGCCGACGCACAGCGCGAGGCCGAGTGCGATCGCGAGCAGCGCCGCCCCCAGGGTGTCGGGGCGGGAGCTCATGATCTCCATGGCCACCGCACCGGAGACGGCCATGAGCGACCCGACCGAGAGGTCGATCCCCTCGGTGGCGATGACCAGGCACATCCCGACGGAGATCATCAGGATCGGGGCGCTGGCTCGGAGGATGTCGATGAGGTTGCCGGTGAGCCCGCCGGTGTTGGCGCTGTAGCTGAGCTCCAGGTAGCCCGGGTCGTTCAGGAGGTTCAGGCCCAGGAGCCCGAGGATGGCGACGACGCCCCAGAACTCGGGCTTCCGGACGAGAGCCCGGACGCGGGCGCCGCGCGCACCGTCGGCAGTCGACGTGGGCGGCGCGACGTCGGGCCGGGGGATGGCATCCGACTCCTCCGTGACGTCGACGGGGAGGCTGGTGAGGTCCGGCTGGCGGGTCACGGCGTCGCCTCCCCCGCGATCATCTCGACCACGGTCGCCGTGGTGGTGCCCGGCCCGACCAGGATCTCGTCGATCTTGCTCCGGTCCCTCAGGACGACCACGCGGTCGGACAGGCGGACGACCTCGTCGAGCTCTGAGGAGATGAAGACGACGGACACGCCCTCTTCGCTCAGCTTCGCGATGGCGGCCTGGATCTCGGCCTTCGCCCCGACGTCGATGCCGCGCGTGGGCTCGTCGAGGATGAGGATCCGGGGTTGAGTGGCGAGCCACCGGGCGAGCAGCACCTTCTGCTGGTTCCCGCCGGACAGGTTCTTCATCGGGATGTCCGGGTTGGGCGGGCGGACCCCTAGCGCCGCGATGTACTCGGTGACCAACGTGTCCTGCTCCTCCGCCGACATCGGTCGCATCCACCCGCGCTGGGCCTGGAGGGCGAGGATGATGTTCTCCCGGACCGTCAGGTCGCCGATGCTGCCCTCGTCCCGACGGTTCTCGCTCGAGTAGGCGACGTTGTGCGCCAGCCCGGTCGCGGGCGAGGCCATCCTGACGGGTTCCCCCTCGATCTCGATGGAGCCCGTGTCGGCCCGGTCCGCGCCGCACAGGAGCCGTGCCAGCTCGGTGCGCCCGGAGCCGAGGAGCCCCGCGATCCCGACGACCTCGCCGCGGTGCAGGTCGATGTCGGTCGGTGCGACCGCGCCGCTGCGACCGATGTCGACCGCGTGGAGGACTCGGTCGTCGTGCCGCTCGGCCCGGTGGTCATCCCGATCCGCGTCGAGCGACCGGAGCGTGCGGAGGTCCTTGCCGATCATCTTGGAGATGAGGGAGGAGCGGTCGAGCTCGTCGGTCAGGTACTCGCCCTGGTGGCGACCGTCGCGGAGGACGGTGATGCGGTCGCTGATCTCGTAGACCTGGTCGAGGAAGTGTGAGACGAAGAGCAGCGCGACCCCGTCGGCGCGCAGGCGGCGCATGACCGTGAAGAGCTGCTCGACCTCGTGGCTGTCGAGGCTCGACGTCGGCTCGTCGAGGACCAGGACCCTCGAGTCACCGACCATCGCGCGGCTGATCGCCACCAGCTGCTGCACCGCCAGCGAGACGGTGGACAGCGGCCGACGGGGGTCGAGGTGCCCGAGCCCCAGCTTGTCGAGGTGCTCGATCGCGGCGCGGTGCGTCGCCGTCCAGTCGATCCCGACGCGCTTGCGGACCTCGTGCCCGAGCATCACGTTCTCACCGATGGAGAGGTTCGTGCAGAGGTTCACCTCTTGGTAGACGACCGCGACGCCGGCCCGCTGCGCGTCGGCGGTGCCGGTCAGGCGCCGCGTCTCGCCGTCGATGACGATCTCACCGCCATCGATCGCGTTGACGCCGGTCAGCGCCTTGATGAGCGTGGACTTGCCGGCGCCGTTCTCACCCATCAACGCGTGGACCTCGCCTGGCAGGAGTCGGAGGTCGACGCCGTCCAGGGCCTTCACACCAGGGAACTGGACCGTGATGTCACGCATGTGCACGATCGGTTGGACGTGCGTCACGGGGGGTCCTTCGCAGGCGATGTGCGGTCTGGAACGCGGCGCCCGGCGGCTGCCGGGCGCCGCGCGTGTCTAGAACTGGCGGTCGGGGAGGGCCTCGGCAGCAGCCTCGGGGGAGTCGAAGGTGCCGCTGGGCACGAGGATGTAGGAGTCCACCTCCTCACCCTCGAGGGTGGCGTTGACCACCTCCAGCGCCGTCTCGCCGAACAGCGGGTTGTACTCGGCGACGAAGCTCAGCCGGCCGTCGGCCAGCGCCTCGAGCGCGCCCATGGTGCCGTCGATCGTGGCGATCTTGACGTCCTCACCGGGCACCAGCCCGGCCTCCTCGACGGCGAGTGCCGCACCGAGGCCCATCTCGTCGTTCTGCGCGAAGACGAAGTCGATCTCGTTGTCGTTGGCCCGGAGGACCGTCTCGAAGACGCTCTTGGCCTCCTCAGCCGACCAGTTGGCGGTCTGCGCGCCCACCTTCTCGAACTCCGGGTGCTCGTCCATGACGGAGTCGAAGCCCTCGTTCCGCTCGTTCACGACCCCGACGCCAGCCGGGCCTTCGAGGGTGAAGTAGGTCCCACCATCGGGGAACTCCTCGACGGCCCACTCCGCGACGCTCTGCGCGACCACGAAGTTGTCCGGGGCGATCCGGGTGACGTAGAGGCTGTCGTCGTCGGGCTCGATGCCGCGGTCGATCAGGATCACCGGGATCTCCGCCTCCTGGGCCCGCATCAGCGGGTCCTCCCAGCCCGACCCCTCGGTGGCGGACAGCAGGATCACGTCGACGCCCTCGTCGACGAAGGAGGTGAACGCCTCGATCTGTGAGGCCTGGTCCAGGTTGCGGGCCGGGGCGTAGCTCAGGTCGAACCCGTTCTCCTCGCTGAAGGTCTCCTGCATGTTGGCCTCGTTGGCGGCTCGCCAGGCACCCTCGGGACCGACGGCGACGAAGCCGACGCTGACGAGGTCCCCGCTCGCGCCGTCTTCGGCAGCGGCGTCATCGGAGTCGGCCGCGGCGCTGTCCGAGGCGGTGTCGTCACCGTCCTCCTCGGCCGATCCGGAACAGCCCGCGACAGCCAGTGCGAGCAGCGCGAGCACGGCGATGACGGCCCGACTGATGGTGTGCGTTCCCTTGTTCATGTTGCGGCCCTCTCACGCGGTCGTATCCCGGCCCGTTGCGCGTGTGGTTGGAGATTGCATGCCTCCGGGGGGCACCGCCCGGCCCGGGCGATCGCAACGGGATGTTAACGCTATCTTTCTGAGTGATACAAGGGGTTCCCGCGAAGGTTTCGAGGGCGGTGCGCGGAGGTGAGCCGTCATGGCGGCGTGACGGCGACGCGCGCCTTGTCCCCTCAGCTCGGCACCGCTGTCGAACGCACCGTCATCCCGCCTGTGGTGTGGATGCTCGGCTGATCACGGAGGAGGGCGACGCTGTCCTGGTAGAGTCGTGTACGACTACCCCGTCTCGTCGAAGGGGCCTCCGCGTGAACTCCGGCCAAGTCGAACGTCGGTTGGATGAGATCGAGCGGCTGACTCAGGAGCTGCGAGAGCTGCTGAGCTCCCGGGCGGACGTCGTCCACGTCCACGGCCAGGGGAGCTGGAGGGCCGACATGCTGGCGCTGCTCTGGCCTCGGGTGGCGCACCTGGCGGGGGTGAGAGCCCTCTTCGAGCTCTGCGCGGCGCGTTCGCCCGAGGACGTCACCTTCGCCGAGCTCGTGGCCCGCAGCGGCCTCAGCGAGCGCGCGCAGGCGAATGAGCACGCACGCCTCTCGCGCGTCGCCCGGGAGCTGTTCACGAAGAAGACGTGGCCCATCGAGAACTGGCAGGACGCTCGGGAGGGGATCATGCACTACCGGATGGACCCCGTGGTGGCACGGTGGTGGCAGGAGGTGGCTGCTGCGGGAACACGCCTCCACGACACGGAGGACGTCGCCAGCGCCATCCCCTCAGACGCAGTTGACGATCTGGCCGGCAAGTGGATCGCCCAGGCAGGTGAGGACGTCATCGCAGTCGGGGACTCCCCCGACGACGTCATCGCGCAAGTCCGGGAGAGCGGTCGGCAGGCCGTCGTACGACGCATCCCCTCGTCCGGCCGCGAAGCTGACATCGACCTGGTCGTATGAGGGTCGAGTACACGCCACAGCCCGGCGGGGCACATCCCCGTCCGCTGCTGCCGGTCCAGGTCGGCGGTGACATATCGGCCGTCGCGCTCGTGGACAGCGGCGCGATCAACACCCTGATGCCGCACTGGGTCGCGCGCGTCGCCGGGATCGAGTTGGCCGAGATCGAGCCGACCCAGGTGAGCATCGGTCAAGGGCTGGTCGCCCGATTCGCGACCGTCCCGCTACGTGCGGCCGGCCTGTCCTGGGAGGCAGAAGTCGGGTTCTCCGACCACTCGATGTTGGAGCGCTGGGGCGTCCTGGGTCATCAGTCCTTCTTCCGCTTCTTCACGGTCACCATCCAGGCCGCGGAGTTGCGCTTCGACGTGACCCCCCGATAGCCCTCAAGCGCAAGGGCGACGGCAGCGACCGGTACCGGAACGCCATCGTCGCCGTAGTTCTCGACGGTCCCCTCCGATGGGTTGGGCGGCGCACAACCTTCGCGAAGTGGCCAGGCGCGTGTTGTGGGCCGGGCGGGGCTCGAACCCGCAACCAATCGATTATGAGTTAAATCGGTTTCAACGGTGTGCCGACCTGCGGTTTTGCAGTTGGCGAGCAGACAATTCTTCGAGTGTTATCTGCTCGCGAGGCCCCTCTGAAATTCAATAGATTGCTGTCCCCGTTTCCAGGGTTTTCGAGTGTACCGCTCAGGCGCCGCCAGAGGGCTTCCGGGTCGTCCCGGCGTCCTTCCGCCGGGCCTTCGCCGAGCGGAGGGCGAGCATCGTCATGTGCGCCGTCAGGGCGTGCTGTGCCCGTCGCTGCCGCTCCTCCTCGGGGAGCTGGCGGTCAGGGTCGACCTGGTCCTCGAAGCGGCGCATGAACCCGTCCCTGGCCGGACGGGTGTGGGCGCGGCCATCGGTCTTGGCGTGCAGGGCGTGCGCGGCGAGCCGGGCACGGATCGAACGCTGCTGGGGCGTGAGTCCCATCAGGCAGCCGCCGTCCCGGTGCGGGGCAGGGGGAGTGGGCGCGGTCGGGCCATGTCGTCGTACAGGTGCGGGTTCACAGGGTCCTCCTCGTCGGAATGGGTGCGAGCGAGGAGTCAGACGGGGCGGGAGGCCCGTCTGTGTCAGCCGATCTGGCCCGGATTCGTCTACCAGTCGTGCGCCATGCCCAACAGTATTCCGCATCCGGTAGGCTGTTGGGTATGTCCCAGCGACTGCTGACCGTCAGCGAAGCCGCCGACCGACTCGGTGTCGCGCCACGCCGCGTCCGCGCGCTCGCCCAGGCGGGACAGCTCACCGCCGTCCGCACGGGCAGTGGCTGGCTCGTCGACGTCGACTCGGTCGCCCGCCGTGCGGTGATGAACGAGCTCGGGATCGCCGACGCATCGACCCGCCCCTGGAACTCCCGACTCGCCTGGGCCGCCATGCGGGCGCTGGACGGTGACGACCGCCTGCTCGACGCGCTCGACCCGAAGTCCCGTCACCGGGTGCGCCGGCGCCTCGACTCGGCTGCGCCAGCGCGGCTGCTCGCCGTCGTCCGAGATCGGGCCTGTGTCCATCGCGTGACCGTGCACCCGTCGCGCGTTGACCGGTTGCGCGAGCTCGTCGTCCCGTCGGGCGTTGCCGGCGCTGGCATCCATGGTCACGGGTTGACCGGCGACAAGGACGTGGATGGCTACCTGGCGGCCGACGACTTGACCGCCGCGCGTGCGGCGGTGCCGATCCGCGACTCCGAGACGGGCACGCACCTGCTCCGTGTTGTCGACGACTCAGCCCTCCTAGACGGCTTGGAGGTGTCCCCCCGGCTGGCAGTCGCCGCCGACCTGCTCGACCACGCGATCGACGCCGGTCGCGCCGACGGTCGAGTGGTATCGGCCATCCGCGTCCTGCTCGGCGCGATCGACACCGCGTCGGTCGCTTGGCCGAACGTCCCTTCGTCCATGGGACCGCCGCCGTGATCGAGATCGAGGTCCCACCCATGGGAGGGGCAGAACACGCCGCGTGGAACCTCCTGCTGGACATGGCCGGGCACGACCTCCCGCGATGGGTGCTCATCGGTGGGCTCATGGTGCAGGCCCACCTCCACCACGCCGGCGCGACACCGCGCCGCACCACCACTGACCTGGATGTGATCGTCGATGTCCAGGTGGCCCTCGCCAACGCGACGGAACGGTTCGCCCACGCCCTGGTCGATCAGCTTCAACTGCGCCCACGGGGTCGCCCCCACGTGGCGGTTGGTCAGGTCGTGCACCAGTTCATCCGCGACTGCGATGGCGCGGTGGTCGATCTGTTGGCGCCAGACAAGTTCAACGGACCACACCGAACCATCCACCGCCCACACCCTCGAAGTCCCGGGGGAGACGGTACCTGCTTTCACATGCCGAGGAAGCGGTCATCAGCTACGACGGCCGGTCCGAGAACATGCTCATCCCCAACCTG
Organism: Euzebya sp.; assembly: GCF_964222135.1. Taxonomy (NCBI): domain Bacteria; kingdom Bacillati; phylum Actinomycetota; class Nitriliruptoria; order Euzebyales; family Euzebyaceae; genus Euzebya; species Euzebya sp. The sequence goes on along the minus strand of NZ_CAXQBR010000030.1, from coordinate 82,082 downwards.
TTGCCGGCGATCGTCGGCAAGTGGCGGGCATACAACGAGATCGCTGACCAGCACGACCCGGACCGGCACCCTGCGGGACGCCGCGGACCTCGGTCTTACTGCTCGGCAGGCACGCTCTAATGTGTGGGTGAACCTCCTGATGGGGTCTGTGCATCGTATGGGGTGATGGAGGAGACGCCGGATGCGGTACTGGCGCCGTTGGCGCGGCCGCTGGTCGCTGCCGTGACGCTCTACGTCGGGGATCGTGGCGTCGCTGAGGAGTTGGCGCAGGAGGCGATGGCCCGGGCGCTGGTGGACTGGTCTCGGGTGCGTGCGCGGGATCGTCCGGAGGCGTGGGTGTACCGAGTGGCCTTCAACCTGGCCCGATCCCGGTGGCGACGCCGAGGAGCGGAGCGCCGGGCGTATGCCCGCCACGGAGCGACGGGGGACGCATCGGTCGATCACGGGCCCCAGACGACGACCGCGGTCGTGGTACGCGAGGCGGTTGCCGCGCTGCCGCCCCGCTATCGCCAGGTGGTGGCGTGCCGCTACCTGGCTGACCTCTCGGTTGCGGACACCGCCGTGGCGATGGGGTGTGCGGAAGGCACGGTCAAGTCGCTGACCTACAAGGCGCTGGCCACGTTGCGGGATGTGGGACTGGAGGAGGTGGTCTTGGATGCCTGATCTCGGTGAGGCTCTGTGGGACGGCGAACCCCGCACCGCCGGGTTCTCGATGGCCGATGTGCACGGGCGTGCGGATCGGCTTCGGCGTCGCCGTCGACGCGTTCAGGGGGTCGTGTCGGCCCTCGTGGTCCTCATGGTCGGTGCCGGTGTGGTGGTGGCGCTGCAACCCGGCAGTGACGAGGTGCTCCTCGGACCGCCCCCACTACCGTCCCCCTCAGGGAGGGTCCCAGCGGTGGACGGAGTCGACGAGGCCTGTGAGCAGGTGGATGCCGCGGCGCGTCGAGGCACCGTCGACGTCCCGGTCGGTGTGGGCATGCAGGAGGCGATCGAGACTGGGTTGGCCGACGGTTGGGTGCTCGCCGGGCCGGTGTGGCAGCTGTCCGTGCAGGGTCCGGCGGATGAGACGCCGACGTGGTGGACCGCCGCTCCCGTCTTGGGATTGGGCCCCGGTGGCATCGCGGTGTGGGTGTCCCCGGATCGTGATGCCACGTTGGCGCCGATGGCCTTGGAGTCGCCGGCTCGGCGGCCGTGGGAGCGCCCCGATGAGGTGTACCTCTACGCCGCCAACGACGTCGCGCGCCGTGCGAGCATCTGGACCGACGCAAACGACACGCCGTATGCAGACCACGGACGCAGCGTCCGGGCCGACGAGCGCGTCGCGGTCTGCGCCGCCTCTACCCAGCGACAGCCGACCGAGTTCGCGACACCGCCGGACCAGCAGTGTGAGGCGCCCGACCGCACCTACCTGATCCAGCCCGGCGACACGCTGGCCAGCATCGCCGAGGCCGTGTACGGCGATCCCAGCAGGTTCGGCGTCATCGCCCAGGCCAACGGTCTGAATGGGAACAACCCACTGACCACAGGGCGGGAGCTCACCATCCCCGGATGCCCGCAGGGCGCCACCCAGTCGTCCACGACAGCGCCCGCGGACACCGCCGGCACCACGCCGGGTGAGGAGGAGCAGGCCGCCCTGGGCGAGGACGAACGGGCTTTGCTCGACGCATTCGTCCAGTTCGCCCACTTCCCGAGCCGACCGACAGTGCTGCGCTGGGCCGACTCGGTCTCTCTTCACCTCGCTGACCGACCACCCAGCGCCACCTTCACCTCCCAGGAGGTCTCCGGGCCGGTCTGGTCCATCGAGGCGGAGGGATTCCGCGCCTACACCGGTCCGTTCAACCCCTTGGAACTCATCGCCGACACTTCCTTCTTGTTGGCCTTCGGCGCGGGTACACATCCCCACTGCGCCTCACCGCCTGTTCCGCCGCCGGAGGGCTTGGAGGACATGCGACGCCTGTGGATCCAGCCAGAGGACACGTCGTCGTGCACCGAATGGTTCACCGTCGACCTCTTCATCGACGAGGACGGTGCGGTCACGGCGGTGACCATGGACCTTTGGGAGCCGTAGACCGCCACGGCGGGGGATCCGATCTCGGATCGCGTTTGCCCTGGGCCTGCCGCCGCGGGTCCCGTCCCTCACGCAGCGCGGGTTCGTCTTGTTGGTAAGGCGCATCGTGCGATCGCGGCCGCCTCCGGTACTCGCTCATCTAGGGCGACCCGTGGCCGGGAGGCCCTAGACGGCAGATGCATGCGCGACGGACACCCAGACCGTGGACGTGAATTGCGGGCGGTCCCGCACGGAGACTCCGCCTCGTCCGGCGCCATGGGGGATCCCCCGATCTCAGAACGGTCGACCGAGGCCGGGTGTATCCGGCCGATGGGTCGTGCTCGACTCGCCGCGTGATCGGGGGTAACGATGGAGGCGCAGCTGGTTGAGGGCCTTGTCGGCGTAGGCCACATCGGTCCGTTGTGCGCCCATGGTCGGCGGCGTGCTGAGTCGATCGTTGGAGGCGATGTTGTGGCGGTCGCGGTAGGCGGCGATGGTGGTCGCCGTCCGGAACCACCGGTCGCGGCCGTGTCAGGTCTGGGTACGACTCCGAGGTAGCGGAGCCACGGTTCGTGCTTGGCCATGGCGGTCTCGACGAGGCGACGGGCTCCTGTTCGATGAGCTGTTGGCGTTCGTTCAGGGCGCTGCGCTTCTGGGGGCAGGCGGGCAACCGACACGGGCGCGGACGGCGCTGAACTCCGCCAGGCTCTGGACGACCGATTGTCATGGCGATCGGCATCGGTGGTGAAGGCGATGCGAAGCCCACCACCGGCGTGGCCGTCCAGCCACAGGCCTGCGTAGGTGTCCGGGGCGGCCTCGGCGGCGTGACGGGTCACGATCGGCTGGTACGTGAAGGCGATGTCGTTCGGCTGAAGATCTCGGCGACCTCCGCTCGGTAGCGGGGGACCCGAACTTCGTGCTGAGGTCGAGGTCGGCCAGCGCAGCGCTAACCCCACTCCCTAGTTTGACCTGGTGCCCTCACGCACGCACGCCGGAGAGGATGAAGAACCCGATGAAGAGGGCGGTAAGAACCAGGTTCGCTACCCCCAGCACCTGGCCGACCCGTCCATACGTGTAGTCCGCACCATGTCGGGATTCACCTTCCAGCCGTGACCTGCGGGCGAAGAACAGAGCCAATGCGCCACCCACCACCGGAAGCACGACGAATGACAAGACGCCGAAGATCATGGCCAACAAGCCTGGAGGCGTATGGGAGGGGGCGGCACCTGTGTTCATGTAGACGACCACTGTACGCGACGGCTTTGTGATGCCGTGTGCGCAGGGCTAGCTGGCGCGTGCGCGCCGGTCTACGTGGGGACCACGATGCCTACAGCATGCCAGATGTACCCCGTGTCGACGCCGCTAAGAGAGACATAGAGGAAGTCGACCTCCGCGGTACTACTGCGAGGACACAACTGGCCCAACGGAACGTTGGGAATGACCTTGACGTCAATGCACTGGATAAACCGCCCCATTTGCTCATGGGAGACCGTAGCATCCAGGTTCTCTTCGTTCTCGTTGCCGAAATCGTACTCCCAACTGCCCAGAGACCCTGGCGTGGTCACATTCGGATATGACTCTGACCTGTCGGACGTGAAGGTGGAGCCGTTGAAGCACACGCTGGACACGTTGGTGAAGTCCCAGACGCGGAACCCGGCTGTGGCATATGCCGACACCGTGAGGTCACGAGTGATGCATCCGCTGCCTCCCGAGCCAGACTCGAAGGCGTCGAATGCGCCGCCAACGTTGTCGGGATCGACTTGAGTCGGAATACTTGCCGCAACCAGTCTGAGTGCCTCGTCGAGTGGTACCTGTGCGGTCAACAACTCATTGAGGGCTTGACGCACTTCGGGATTGATTACACATATAGTGTCGGCAGTGAGATCCACGTCGGGCAGCAGATCGATAGGCGAGATGTCAGAATTGCCCGCGAGGCTGGGTGGTGAGGGCTGGTAGCCAGGGTAACAAGTGATCACTCCGGGGATGCCAAACTCATACTGCCCGGAGAAACGGGACGCGGCCTCCGCTGGGACTTGCAGCCCCACGACGGTGCCATCCACCAAGAACCTGTAGTGGTCGACCGCCGTCGCCTCCGACAGTTGGATCCTTTCCTCCTCGGACAGACTGAGGTCCTCTCCCGCAGTTGCGGCATCTGTCGCCTCAACCAGCAGAGCATGCTCCGGATCCACCGTCGAGTGGGGGACTGGATCCTGACCCGTAGCACTAGTGCACGCGGCCACTGTGACCGGCGGCATGCAGGTCACGAGTTCAAATGCGTGCTCTGAGAGGTATGCCTCTGTGGCGGCTGGGAGCCCCCCCGGAGTGGTGAGCAGGACTGGCACGTTTCGTACAGCGGAGAAGCCGGCAGCCGCGAAGGCGGGCAACCAGGCACCGGGGGTGTCGCTGCCGTCCACTAGAAGAGCGCTCGTAGCGTCGTTAAAGCCCACGTGGCTGGCGATAGCAGTGGCCGTCCCAGCCCTCTCAGCGCCCGCGAGACGGGTGGTGTCCAAGTCCAAGGACTGGAGTGTCTTCTCCACCTCAGTCGAGATGGAGTCCGTTCCTCCCACGATGACTACATGCTCAATCTCGGACGACTGCAAGAACTCAGCAGTGGGCGCGCTGAGCTCATCCGTGTCCGTGAAGATGACTGGTGAGGAACTGTGAGCTGCTAGCGAGCCAGCTGCGATGGAGTCAACGTACGCTTGGCTACCCGCACCAAAGGCGCGGACAAGTATGGCCGTTGTTGCGCGCGGTAAGAGTTCAGACGCAAGCGCAGTGGCCGTCTCGATTCGGGACGGGCCCGCTATGCGGCGCACGGATACGTCGAGCGCTTGAAGGTCCTGTTCGATCTCCTCGGAGACGGCGTCGGGGCCTCCAAGGATTATGATGGATGAGGCTTCAAGTCTCCGTATCTCTTGAGCCACGGAAGCTGGTAGTGCCTCGCCGGGTGTTGCCAGGAGCGGACGGGAGCCGACCTGGGCCCCTCCCGAGGCCAAAGCATCTGCAAAGACGTCGGCTCGTGCGATGACTACTTCGTCGGCTGCGACAAAGGTGGCCCGGCTGATGGCGATCGCCTGGTCCGCGGGAGACGTTGCATCATCTCCGATAATGGATGACCGCCCAGCCTGTGCACCCGCAGGGACCCAGAACATGCTCAAGATGAACGCCAAGGAGACGCAGAAAACTGCGCGATGCCCGCCCGCCATACCGCCCCACCCTTCACGAAGTTCCTACCGCCATCCGGACCCAACCACCACCTCTCCCGATTGTCAATAGGTACTGGTGCACGTTCCGCCCGGCAGATGGGTTAGGCCGCCGCAGGCGGGTGTGGGCATGATCGACTCGTACTCGATAGGGGTCAACCGGCCGAGCCGCGCTTGGCGGTGTCGTCGGTCGTCAGTCCGCTCGGTCCAGACCAGGATGCGAGGCGCAGGTCGTCCCGAGTGCCCAGTGGCCACGGTCCCAAGACGTTGTGTTGAAGGTGGGCGAAGAAGCTCCCCATGGCGGAGTTGTCGGCCGCAGGGGCGTAGCCTATTTGCCGGCCAGCCGTCGAGTCGTCACCACCGCACCGTCGTCCCGAGCGTCATCGCCACACGGACCCCCCGCGAGCACCACGCCGTCATCCCATCGAGACCGCCGTCGCCCGACACGGCCTTGCCGTGGCCGGCTGCATCGTTCACGCCCGCAAGGGGAAGCCAGTTCCGCTCCAGAAGGCTCCACAGCGCCCTGGCCCGGCACGGCCTTGTGGGATTGAGCAGATAGGGCGAGTTGCGCGCATGCCTGGCCTCTAGGAGATCCCCCGCTATCACAATGACCGACCGAGCCTGGGTGAGTCTCGCTGAACTGGCCGACTCGTCGCGGTACCCGGGTCCAAGGCGCGGACCAGGCGCAGTCGGTTCATGGCCGCGCGGGCTCGGGCGGCATCGGCACGCTGCAGCTCGTTGGCCGCGTCGGGGCCGAGCGGGTCGGTGGTGGTGATGCGGTAGCGGTCGCGGTACGCGGCGACGGTGGTCGCTGTGCGGACCCACCGGTCGCGGCTATGCCAGTTCTGAGGTACGGATCCGAGGTGGCGGAGCCATGGCTCGCGTTGCGCGGTCGCGGTCTCGACGAGGCTGCGGGCTCGCCGCTCGATGAGTTGCCGGCGTTCGTCCAGGGCGGTGCGCGTGTCGGGGGTCATGGGACCGGTGGCCTTGGGGATGAGACCCGCGATCAGGTCCGGTGGCCGGCGCCGGGTCGCGGCGAGGCGGGTCGTGGCGGTGGTGACGCGGTGGTGCAGGACGGCGGCGATGTCGTCGGCGTCATCGAGGTCGCGGTCGTCAAGGAGCTTTGGGAGCAGTTCTTCGGGGTTGAGGTGGTGGGCGTCGGCGGTACGCAGCGCGGCTGACAGGGCACCGAGGGCCTCGGAGGTGAGGACTTGGTTGGCCTGGTCGTCGGTGAGACCCGACGCTCGGATCAGTTGGGTCCAGCGGTCGTGTTGGGCGGCGGCGGCGATCGTGTCGTACTCCGCCGCCAGCTGGGCGATGGTGCCCCAGCGGTCCTGCTCCTCCCGGAGGGTCTCGTGGGCGGACTGTTCCGCGCCCACGCGAGCGAGCACGCCGGCCAGCACATGCCGACCCGTGGCGTCTTCGCCGTCGTCCTGATGAAGCTCGAGGTCGGCGTCGGCGGTGGCGGTGTAAGCGGTGTTCGAGACCCGGCCGCGGGTCATGGCGACGTAGAGGGTCTCGCGGGTCATCGCGGGCGTGACGATGGCGTGGGCGGTGTCGACGGTGGCGCCCTGGGCACGGTGGGCGCTGACGGCGTAGCCCAGTTCGACGTGGTCGGCGACGTACTCGGCCGGCAGCTGGACGGTGCCGCCGTTTCCGCGGACGGTGAGGGTGCCATCGGGGTAGATCGAGGAGACGGTCCAGCGGTCGCCGTTGCGGACCCAGCGGCCTGACGTGTTAGTGAGCTGGCGGTGGTTGCGGCGCATCACGATGACGTCGCCGACCCCGGCGAACGTGTGGTCGCGTAGTCGCACGACCACTGCAGCGTCGACGTCGCCGGCGGCGACCCGGTCAGCATGCGCACGCTGGTTGAGGGCGGTCACGTGCTCCCGGGTGGGGGCAATGAGGAGGCTGGTCTTGCCCGCGGCGAGGTCTGCTCGCCAGGCGTCGTAGGCGGCGTCGAGCATCGCGTCGAGGTAACCGTCCATCAGGCGTCCCTGTCGGTCGTAGGTGTCGATCACGGCGGGATTGCCGTCGCGCAGCTGCAGGGACGCGTGCTTCTCCCAGTCGTGGTGGAAGCGTCGGACGTCGGTGAGCTCGGCGACATCGTCACGGTCGGTCGCGAGCAACCTGAACGCGCCGCCGGCATCGACCGCGGCGAGCTGGGCGGGGTCGCCGACGAGGAGCAGCTTGGCGTCCGCGCCGGCTGTGGCGGTGGCGATGCGGTGCAGGGTGTGGGTGCCGGCGAGGGAGGCTTCGTCGACGATCACCAGCTGCCCGGCATGCAAGCGGGCCTTGCCGGCCTGGAGCTCGTGGAGCCACTTCGCGGTGGTCTCGGTGTCGATCTCGAGGTCGGCGGCCAGGACCTCGGCGGCCGCCGCCGATGGCGCCAGGCCGACTACCGTCCCAGGGCCGTAGAGGTGGGTCCACGCGGCGCGGAGGGCGCGCATCGCGGTGGTCTTGCCCGCACCTGCAGGACCGATCAAAACGTCCAAGACGCGCCCGGAGGTCGCGATGCTCACGAGGGCCTCGAGCTGATCGTTGCCGAGGTCCTGGCCGTGGTACGCGATCGTGACCGCCGGGACCTGCGGTCCGTGCGTCGCCCTGGATAGCTGGAGCAGACGGTCCTCGGCCGCGAGGAGCTCGGCGGAGGTGAACACCTCTGAGTGCCGCGGGCGCAACATGCTGGTGCCGTCTTCACGGCGCAGCTCCACCGGGACCGACGCGAGCTCGGGCGGGGTGAGTTGCACCGACGCACGCTCCGCCGCGTGCACGACGCTCGCGAGGATGGTCTCGCGGTCGTGCACTGATGCGAAGCGGATGCCCATGAGCTGGCGGGTGGCTTCGGCGTGCAGGTTCCATCTGCGCCACGTCGAACGACGCTCACCCACCATCTCGACCACGGTCGCGGCGATCCCCTCGACGGTCGCCGGCGTCAGGTCGCCCGCGCGCAGCCGTTGCTGCGACCTGCCGCCCAGGACCGGGGTCAGCCAGTCGGCGGGGGAGTGGCCGCGCGACTCCGCTGTTGTCCGCCAGCGGCCGGTGAGGTCGGCGAGGGAGTGCAGGGTCTTGTCCGGCCGGGTCGCCAGCGTGGCCTGCTGGCGCAGCTTCAAGACGGTCGTCGCCGACGGCTGGTGGCCGTGGGTGGCGACGTACTCGGCGATCAGCTCGTCCTTCGCAACCTGGATGTCGGTGGTGCGGGACGAGAAGACGTCGAGGAGCTCCCTGGGCACACCGGCGATCTCCCACGCCGGGTTGCGATCGGCGCCGCGGTCGCGCTGGGTCCAGACGACGCCGAGGGTGTCGGTGAGTAGGTCGGCGAGGACGGCGTTGTAGTGCTCGGACAGCGCCACCATCGCCGCATGCACCGGCCGGCCGTCCAGCGCCCGCCAGCGCCCGTCGAGGACCGTCTTGGCCTTGTTCGCGACCACGACGTGGGTGTGCAGCTGCGGGTCGCCGGCGCGGGAGTCGTAGTGGTCGAACGCCGCCGCGATCACCCCAGCCACCGGGACCTGGGCGACCGCACCGTCCGGTCCGGAGGCGCCCATCCGGGTGGCGGCGACCTCCCGCTCGAGCAGGTCGATCACGTCGACGATCGCGGCGTGGTGGGCTTCGACCACCTGGGCGCGGGTGTCGGGGTCGGCGAGGGCCCACAGCACTGAGACCGACTTGGGGACGCTGAAGGTCAGGTCGAACCCGGCCACCGCACGCCGGCCACGCCGTTGCGACTCCTCATGCTCGATCCGCTCGACTGCAGCTGCGCGGGCGTCGTCGTCCAGGTTCGGGTCGAGCTCGGCGACGCGGTCGGCGATCCGCTCCGCCCGCGACCGGTACTGGGGGTAAGCGCGTCCCAACGGATCGCCTGTGAGCGGATCGCGGCCCTGACCCAGCAGGCGCGCCACCTGCTCCTCGGTGACCACCACACCCGCTCGCAGCTCTCCGCTGCCCAGGCCCGGCAGTCCTGAGCCGAGCCAACGGCCCGGCGGACAGCCCTCGGCGGTGTAGTAGTCCGCCAGCCCCCGTCCGGGCTCACGGACGGCGTCGCCCACGGCAACCGAATCGCGGAGGTACCGGTAGCCGGCGCCGGCGGACATCACCCGCATCGACACCGTCACCGGCCGCACCCGGTCTGTTGGGTCCCTGACATCCGACCTGCTGCCTCCCTGCCGTCCGCCTGTGCAAGACGTGTGTCCTGGTAGACGGGGGAGAGGGGCCGCTTGTGTCAGGTTTTTCCGACTGTTATCTGCTGAGCGGTGTGCTCGTGTCGCGGCGGGACGGGGCGGTGATCAGAGGGCGTCGCCGGGGGCCATGGACTGGTAGCGCTCGCGGGCGCGGGAGTCCGCGGCAGAGGCGCCGTAGCGCGACAGCATCTGGCGTGACCGCCACCCGGCCAGGCGCATCAGGCTGTCGTCGTCCATCCCCGCCCGGCGCATGTTGTCGGCGAAGGTGTGGCGGAACATGTGGGCGTGCAGGCGGGGGATGTCGGCCTGCTCCGCCCGCCGCTTGACGATCTGGTTGATGCCCGAGGACCCGAGCGGCCCGCGGCCCTGCGCGCCGAGCCACAGCGCGGCCTCCTGCGCGTGCTGGTGGCGGGCCCGCACCCGCAGGTACCGGTCGATCGCCATCCCCGTCCGGCGCCCGAACGGACACGCCCGCATCCAGTTGCCCTTGCCCGTGACCCACACGACCTTGTCGACGTCCAGGTCCACGTCAGGCAACGTGATGCCGGTCATCTCGCCCAGCCGCATGCCCGTGTCGATGAACAGCCGCAGGATCGCGTGGTCGCGGCGGTCGACGAAGTTCTTGCCGTCACAGGTCCCCAGCAGCGCCCGCTGCTGGTCCGGCGACAGGATCGGCACCGGCTGCTCGGGCACCCGCGGCGGCCGCAGCTTCGCCATGGGGGAGTGCTCGACCTCCTCCTCGGCCTCGAGCCACTTGAAGAACTGCTGCAGCGACCGATACCGGAACGCGACCGTCGCCGGCTTGCGCCGATCCGCGAGGTCGGCCAGGTACTCGGTGACCGTCTCGCGGGCCAGCGGATCCAGGTCCCGGTCCTCGGCGAAGTCGACCAGCTGGGCCACCGAGGACACGTAGGTCTCGACCGTTCGCTCGGACCGGTTCGCGGCTCGAAGCCACCGCGAGAAGGACCGGCTCAACGCCTCGATCTGGCTCCGCGATCTCATCCGAGAACCGCCCCGTTTCCGCTCTCTGGACGGGTCCAAAATTCCGTCCATTATCTGCTGTCTGAGCGGTACGCTACCGGACGATCTCGCCGAAGTGAAGCGAAAGTGCTGGTCAGAGGCGTTTTGTGGGCCGGGCGGGGCTCGAACCCGCAACCAATCGATTATGAGTCATCTGGAAACCGCATCTGGGAGTTACAGACCCGGGCTGCACGCGGGATCCCGGATGTCGACAGAGGTGGCTGCACCACGCGGTTACAGCGGTCCGTGGTGCAAACCGTGGTGCAGCGCAGGACGCAGGGCGGCCCGCCGACGGGAAAGACGACGGGCCGCATGAGCAGCCGACCAAACGGGGATTCGACCGGCCACTGCGCACCCTAGCCAGCGGCCTCGGCTGGCGGTAGGCCCAGATCGACGGTCTGTCGGCACCACGGGCACGACGCGCGCCCACGCGGAGGTTCGAGCGCGAGGTCGATGGAGGCCTTGAACGGGTTGGTGCAGTGCGGGCAGCGGCCGAGCAGCGGCGCGACGAGCGGTGGCCTGGTCATGCCGGGATGCTGCCCGTCGGGTGCGACGTCCAGACGTTGAAGGCGGCGCCCGCCTGCACGGGGGGGCGATGCAGGGCGGGCGCCGCGGCGGGAGGCTACCGATCCGCGAGAGGGTCGGCCAAGTCAGCCGCGGACATGACGATGCCCCCGGCCGCCGCGAGGGCCAGCCGGGGGCATCAGCACAGGATGTCGGTGAGCGTGCAGGTGGTGTCGCCCACGTCGTCGAGGGTGTCGTCGCCCAGGTCTCCGGCGCCGTCGAGCAGCTCGCCGACGGCCCCAGCAGGTGGATCCGGGGTCGGCTCCCCGGGTGGGTCGGCTGGCTGAGGCGGTGGTGGAGCTGGTGGGACCGGGTCGGGTGCCGGTGCTGGACCGGGCTCGGAGCCGGGTGGGGCAGCTGGTGGGGGCGGGTCGCGTGACGAGGTCGCTTCGCCGTCCGGGGTCGCAGGCTCGCCGACGGGTGGCGGGTCGACGGGTGGGATGAGGAGGGGGACGATGCCGGCGTCCTCGAGCTGTTGGACGAGGACGCGGACCTGCTCGGTCAGGGTGGCCACCTCCGCAGACAGGTCGGTGACGCGGCCCTGCAGCTGCTCCTCACGTTCGAGTTCGACCTCGAGCTGGCCGAGCGCCTGGTCGAGACGGTCGAACGCCTCCTGACGTGACGCCAGCAGACCGATGACGAGCGCCAGGAACCCGCCGGCGACCAGCACCGCGGCGAACCCGACACCGGTGCGCCAGTCGGCCAGCCACCGCCCGAACGCGCGCAGCCGGGTCACAATCCCACCGCCGCGAGGGCGACCGCCGTGACGATCGCGACGAGGATCGGGAACACGAACGAGCCCCAGATCAGCCGACGGTCGTCCTTGCGGTCGTTGATGACCCCGTCGATGTCGTCGCGTGCCTCCTTGATCGACGCCTCCAACGCCTGCCGCTCGGCGGTGTAGGTGCCGACAGGCACGAACTGGAGTCCCTCGATGCGTTCCTCGAGCCGGTCGAACCGCTTCGAGCTCTCCTGCTCGTTGCGGTCCAGCCGTCGGGCGATCTCCCCGAGCGTGACCCCTTCATCGCGGCCCGGGGGTGGTGGAATGGCGGACACGGTCAGCGGCCGCTCGCGTCGGGCCGCATGTACGCCACCGCGGCGGTGCCCGCCCCGCCGCCGACGAGGGCGAGGAACGCGTCGAGGTCCATGTCGACGACCCCGATCGCGCGCAGCAGGGCGAGCGCGAGGCCGGCGATCACCACGGTGACGATCGCCGCGGCGACCTTCGGGTTGGGCCGGTACGCGTACCACCAGGCGGTCGGCACCGGCTGTGCGCCCGGCGGCGGCGGCGGTCCGGTGGGGTCGTCCCAGGTCATGCGGCCAGTCCCTTCAGGTAGGCGAGCTCGACGGCGTTCGCCGCGGCGTGCGTCTCGGCGCGGGTGGGGCCGGCGAGCTCGACGACATCGCCGGCGAGCTGCCGGTCGAACCCGTCGACCGCAGGGCCGCCGACCAGGTAGACGCGGCCGACGCGCTGGCGGGCGGCGAGCGGGCCGACGTGGACGTGGAGGGTGGCGGCGAGCCCGCGGGCGATCCGCTCATCGACCGGATGACCGGAGGCGTACCTCACCGCCACCTCCAGGTCAGGCTGTGGATCCGGCTCGACCGGCCGGCCAGCCTGCTCGAGCTCGCGGTAGTGAGCCTCCATCGAGGCGACATCGCCGGCGCCGACCATCCCCGACAGCGGCAGCCCGCGGGTGGCCTGCCAGGCGAGCGTGGCGGCGCGGGTGAGGGGGCCGTACTCGCCGTCGACGACCAGACCGGCGTCGGCGACGTGGTTCAGCTGCTGCTGCCAGATCACCGCGGCGTCGCCCGAGTCGCCCAGCATCAGGATCGCGCCCTCCGGCCGGGTGGGACCGCCGCCGGCGGCCGCGCCCGTGTAGCGGGGCCGGAACACCACGACGCGGACCATCCCACCCAGGTCGCGGGTCTTCCGCAGCACGGCGCCGCCGTTGGTCTGGGAGCCGGCGCCGGAGGTGTTGCCCTCGATGGTCTGCCAGCGGCCGCCGCCGAGCGGCTTCTCGAGGATGATGTAGTGCTCGATGCGTCCCTTGCCGCCGGGGAAGTCGACGACTGCGTGGTCGCCCGGCTGGGCGTCGGCGAGGGGGACGGTGCGGCCGGTGCGGGCGGCGTCGACGGCGACCTGCGGGGTGTACGCCGACCGCGACACCGGGTCGAGGCCGGCGAGGATCTGCATGGCGACGCCGAAGGTCGCGCACCAGGCGTAGCCGTTGGCGTGCCCGGCGATCGCCGCGAACGGCTGCCGGTTCGACCCGGCAGGCGACTCGGTGACCCCGAGGTAGCGGCGGGCATGGTCAAGTAGGACCGCAGGGGTGGTCATGAGCGGGCTCCTCAGCTCGAGCGGACGATCGACGTCGGGGGGCGAGGCGGTACGGTCCTGACCGATGACCGCGCACGTGGTGTGCAAGACCTGCGGCGAAGACGTCGACTCAGGGCTCGACGTGGCCGACTGGCAGACGGCTGCCCAGATCGCCGTGACGTGCTCGGAAGGACACGAGCACACCTACACAGGGCCTGACTTCTTCTGGCCCGCCGACGACTAGCCCGCGTGCAGCAGGATCACAGCACGGTCGAGACGACGTCGACGATCGGACGGATCTCGTGGATCGGGTGCACGTAGATGCCCACCGCAGGGATCATGACGGCCAGTCGAACCTCCTGGCCGTCCACCTCGATGTGGGCGCCCCGGCCGACCCAGCAGCTGCCCGTGGGTCCCGGCACCGCAACGTCTCGACCCACCATCAGTCTGGCCAGCGCCACCTGCTCGTCCCGCCCCATCGCAGCCATCTTCACCGATCGGCGTTGCGTCGGTGTGACAGCCCATCGACGATGCGTTCTGCGCTACCCTCAAGTCGCTGGCAGGCGAGACAGGGAGGGGCCATGCCCAACGCGGCATCGGTGATGCGGGACGTCATCATGGCGGACGCTGCCGCAGGGCAGCGCGGCCAGGTCGTGCTCCGCTTTGTGCGCTGGCAGGCATGGCAACGCCTGGCGCGCCGACCCATGACCGTGACCGCATTCGGCAACGCGAAGCTGCGATTGCACCCCCACCGCACCTCGTCAGCTCTCGCCTACTACCACGGCATGCCCGACCCGTGGGAGATGGCCTTCGTCCGCGACGTGCTCCGACCGGGTGACACCTTCCTCGACGTCGGCGCCAACGTTGGTGTGTACAGCGTGCTGGCCGGCTCGATCGTGGCCCCTGATGGTCTGGTTGTCTGCCTGGAGCCCGCCGCCGACACCGCTGAGATCCTCCGGGAGAACCTCCAGCTGAACAACATCCCGGCACGCCTGATCGCTGCTGCGGCGGGAGCCGAGCCAGGCACGGCTGCGATGACCTCCGGGCACGACGCGACGAACCGGATCACCAGTGCCGAGGCCTCCGGTCAGGAGCTCGCAGAGATCGACGTCGTGACGCTGGACGAGGTCTGCGAGAGCCTGCAGCCCGTGGTCGCCAAGGTTGACGTCGAAGGGTTCGAACTCGAAGCCATGCGTGGCAGCAGACGTCTCCTCGCGGACCGGCGACCTGCTGCTTGGCTCATCGAAGTAAACGAACTCAGCGACCGCACAGACCTTGTCGACCTCCTCGACGAGGCCACCGAACCGTTCATCTACGAGCCGCACGAACGGGCGCTCGTGCCGCTCAGCTGGTCCGACGCGGTCGGCCGACGCGACATCAAGAACGTCCTGGCGGTCGCGGACCGCGCCTTCATCGCGTCACGACTCACGCCGGAATCGTCAAGGTGAAGTTCGACCCCGTGCAGCTCGCGTTGCTGATCGTGACCGCGGCGACCGCAGCGATCTGGGTTGCTGCCGTAGTGCGGCATCGCCGGGGTCGTCGTGTCCGTCGGCGTGTGGACGCGTCGGCGCTGCCTCTGCTCGCGGGAGCGGCGACGGTCGCGGCCAGCCTGGGGCTGCTGCGTGTTGCTGGCCCGTTGACTCCGGGTGACGTCCTGCTGGTTGGGTTCGTGGCTGCTGTGGTGGCTGTTCGAGTCCGGCGTGAGGAGCGGCTGTCTCCGCTGCCGCAGGAGATCACGCTGTTTCTGGCTGGGCTGGCGGTGTTCTTCGCCGGCGGGGCCATAGCGGAGCTGTTCGGCGCAGAGCCCAGCTTCGTGGAGTACACCCGTGCGTTGATCGGCGCAGGCGTGCCGCTGCTCGCCTGGCTTGTCTGGCGGCCCCGGTGGGATCAGGTGGTGTTCGCATCGGGTGCAGCCGTCGTGCTGACCGTCGTGCACATCCTGTACGCCATTCCCTTCCAGGAGGAAGGTCGCCGGCTACTGGGTTGGGCGAGCCAGTACAACCACTTCGCCACGGCGGCGATGCTGCTAGTCCCAGCAGCGGTGCTCCTAGCTGTCATCGCGCGGAGTCGGCCGGCGCGGCTGGGATGGACCGCCGCCTTCGTTGTCCTCGCCGTGGGGATCGTCCTGAGTGGGTCACGGGCCGCGCTCGGTGGCCTGCTGGTGTTCGGAGCGCTCGGAGTCGTCCTGTGGTTCAGGAGCCGCACGGTGATCGCCGCCCCGCTCGCTCTGCTGTTGCTGGCCGGCAGCTACGTCGCTTTCATCAACGTCGCCTCCGAGTCCTTGGTCGAGTACAACGCCGTGACGCGAGCGCTGGGATTGCATGAGAGCGGCGCCCTGAGCGATCAGACCCGCGATGTGCTCGTTGACGACGCATGGAGTCGGGTGACCGAACGTCCCGCGATCGGGACTGGATTTGCCAGGACCGCGAACGTCCACAACATCTACCTGCAGGCCTGGGATGTGGCGGGTGCCCTCGGCCTGCTGGGTCTCGCCGTGATGACGTTGGCGGCGGTGTTGATGGGCGTCCGAGCAAGACGTCGACAGGCAGGCGAGATCGTGCCCGCGGTCGGGTTGGTCGCGTTCTTTGCCCACATGAACTTCAACAACTCGTTCTGGGACCGCTACATGTGGCTGTCGATCGGGCTGATGCTCGCGACCTACTGCGCGTCTCGTGTCCGCCGGTCAGATCACCTGCTCGAGCACAACACCGAGCAGGTGCGCGTCTCCTGAGAGATCATCGGAGGCGTGCCCACCGTTGCGTGCTGCTTCGAGCCGTAGCAGCTTGCCGGGCGTGACCGCCAGGTTGGAGATGACCAGAAGCTTGTCGGTTCCGTACTGGGTGGGAGCGGCTGCGATGACGGTCGTCCCCTGGGTGTCAGTGTTGAGCGAGTCGCCGTCGGCAACCTGTCGATGGTCGCATCTCCAGGCAACGTTGCCTCCGCCGGCTGAGGGGTTCGTCCACCAGAGGTAGACGTTGCAGGTGGTCCAGTCCGGCGGGATGTCGACGACGGCGACCGCGGACTCGAACCCGGTGTCGGCGTAGGCGACCGATGACCAGAGGAACCCGGTGCCACCGATGGTGCCCTTGCTGGGTCCGGTCGGAGCTCCGTGGGCTGCCTCGAACGCGCCGGGGGTGATGACTCGTCGGCCGAGGGTCGGGTAGGAGTTCGGCCCGGTGTCGGTGAGGATCTGCCGTCGCTGCCCGGCAGTGCCGTTGATGCCCGATCCGGCTGGCAGACCGGATGGGTAGCCGGGGGTGCGAACGCCGATGACGATGCCGTCGGCGGGCAGGTTCAGGACGCTGTAGCCCTGCAGCGCGGCGTCGTAGGGCAGGTAGCCGCCCTGGACGTACAGGCCCGTGCCGCTCTCGCTGCCCTGGATCGCTGCGCCGGAGCGTTCGATGGTGGGGTCGAAGATCCTCATGCCGGTGCCGGCGGCGCTGATCCCGTTGCTGATGTTGTCGTGGCAGTGGACCCCGCGCAGGGTCGCGTCGACGCCGCCGAGGCCGATGCCGGTGTCGGCGTGGGAGAACTCGCCGCCGTGGACGGTCAGGTCCTCGGCGGCGACGTCCATCGACACGCCGCGTCGGGCGAATCGGCTGACGCCGTGGTTGATGCGGGTGACCTTGCCGCGGATGTGGAACCCGTAGCCCTGCCCGGTGTCGCCGTCGGCACCGAGGGCGTGGCAGTGGTTGAACTCGCCGTCGTAGGACTCGACATGGGTGTCCCACACCGACGACGACCCTTCGCCGAGGTGGCCGATGCCGTGGTTCACCTTCCAGTGGCGTGGGCCGCCGTAGCCGAGGTAGGGCAGGGTCGTGAACACGTGGCGGCAGTGGCGCCCCATGGGGCTGTCGACGATGACGTCGGCGCAGGCGCCGTTCAGCGCGATGCCGTACCCGTAGGAGTCCGCAAGGTTCGGAAGCCCGTCGAAGGTCGGGGCGTTGACGCGCAGCCCGATGGTGTCGGTGACGGAGATCCCGCCGCCTGCCTCGTGGGCGTGGAACCCGTCGACAGTGATGTCGAGGCCGTAGTCGATGCGGAGGCCGTAGCCCTTGTGGGTCGTCGGGGCGGTCGCCTCGATGCGAGGCAGCAGCAGCCGGCCCGTCGCGGGCACGATGCGGGCGTACCGGGCGGTGTCGTCGACCAGGTAGTCGCGGACAAGTGGGCCGTCGAGGTACACCGTGTCGCCGTCGACGGCGATGACGCGGTGCAGCTCGCGGTTCTTCGTGCCGCTGGAGAACCAGGCCGCTTCGGACTGGATCGCGATCACGTCACCGACGGCGAAGATCGACCCCCCGCCGGACGGCAGGCTGATCGACCAGTCGCCGGCCCCGGCATCCGCATCGAGCGGCGTCAGGGTGCTGGTGGACCCCGCGACCCTGAACACCCGGTTGTTGCTCAGCGCCCCGTTGACGATGATGCGGGACTCAGGGTCGGCGACCACCTCGACACCGTTGGGAATCAGCAACTCTCCTCCGGAGAAGAGGAAGTCGCCAGGCGGCAGGTAGAAGCGGTCTCCGGAGGTCAGCGCGGCCACGGCCGCGCGCAGAGCGGTGCCATCCGCGGTGGCCCCATCGCCGACGGCCCCGAACGCCGCCGCCTTCGGGTTCACCGTCGCTCGGTACGTGTTGCCGACGTCCCTGGCGATCTGCTCGGCGATCTCGTGGATCGACGCGGGGTCGTGGGCTTCGGGGACGGTGATGCCACCGACGATCTTGGTCACAGCAGCTCCTCGTCAGGCAGGGTGGTGGCGACGTCGTCGCAGTCGGCGTACGCGGCCTCGACCTCGCCGCAGCTGAGCTCGAGCGCGGCGAGCTGGCCGCAGGTCTGGCCGGGTATGACGCGGTAGTCGACGATGTCGGGGCCGGGCTTGGCGGCCTGCACCGCCGCAGTGGTCGCGTCCGGGTCGGGGGTCTGGGCGGCGAAGGTCTGGACGAGTTGCCGGAACGGCTTGTCGAGGTACTGGTCGTCGATGCCGGTCCGTTCCACCAGGTGCACGAGTCGGGTGGCGTCAAGGGTGAGCCGGACCTCGGCGAGCATGGCGGCACGGCCGCCGCGGATGTACGCCGGGCTGTTCTTCATCCGTTCGCGGCGGCGGTCGGTGGGCAGCCATGGGGCGGGGGTGAGGCCGACGGTCATCTCGTACCAGCCGAGCGCGTAGGCGGGGACGGTGTCGGGGTCGAACACGGCGGCGTAGCCGACGCGGCCGTCGCGGGCCCGAGCGATCTTCTCGATCTCCCACAGCGGCTCCGCCAGAGCGGAGATGACAGCGAGGTACGCCCAGCCGTGAGCCGCGTCGTCGCCTCGCATGGCCGGGCCGACCCAGTCGTAGATCGCCAGGGTCGTCGGGGAGCACAGCGGCGGCGCGTAGGCGATGTCGGTGCCCCATGCGGTGTCGGCGTCCCACGGCTGGTCGGTGGTGGCGATCAGGTCGGAGGGGACGGCGGTCACGTCTCGAGGACCTCGGCGGTGCGGAGCGCGGCCAGGATGGCGTTGACCTTCGCCTCGACCGCGTCGAAGCGGGCGTCGATGTCGGGGAGGACGTTGGCCACCAGGTCCTCACGCAGCGCATCAGCATCGGCCGGCGCGTCGGCCGGATCCGTGATCGTCGTCGGGGTGACGTCGCCGATGGCGGCCTGCTGGGCGACGTGACCGTCCGCTCCGGTGACCGCGACGTGGTCGGTCAGGGCTCCGTCGAGAGCGGTGACAGCGTCCGCGACGGTGCCGAGGTCGTCGGTGGTGGGTGCGCCGATGGCCGCTGGGGTGACCTCGTCGGTCCCGCCGGTCGCGTGGGTAGCCGCATGCGCGATGGTCGCCGCGCCGATCGCCGCGGGGGTCACCTCGTCCGCCTCGCCGGCGGCATGCGTGTCGGCGTGCGCGACGGGGGTGCGGGCGTCGCTGAGCCGCGCGTCGTTGCCGGCGGCGGCCTGCTGGGCGCCGGTGCCGAGCGTGCGCAGCGACGCGGTGGCCGGGTCGTCGTCGGTCGGGACGGTCCACCATTCGAGGCCGGTCTCGTCCGCCTTCACCCGCAGGACTTGCAGGGCAGCGCCGGCGCCGCGGCCGAGCGCCGACGCGGCGATCGATGCGAGGGTCACCCAGGCAGACCCGCCCTCGGACGCCTGCAGGATTCGGCTGCCCGACGGGGAGGACCCGCCGATGCCGACCTTGGCCTGCAACGCAAGGACGGCCTGGCGGATGGTGTTGGTCCAGTTGTGCGCCTGGCGGTGCTCGTCATAGGTGACGCCGTCGGTGTCGAGGTAGCCGGACTGCCGGTAGCCGGTCAGGTCGGGCAGGTTCTCGTCGGTGTCGAGCTGGGCCGGGTAGTTCGTGTCGCCAGCAGCCACAGGGCCTCCAGGTTCAGGTGACGGTGCCGGTCACCGTCGACGGGTCGTCGTCGGCGTCGACCGGGGACGGCAGCGGTGCGATGCCGGGCAGGACGACGGGGTCGCGGCCGCCGTTGACGAGCACCTCGGTGATCAGCTCGAGCCCGGCGACGCGGTCGAGGGCGGCGGCGATCTCGGTCGGGTAGATGATCAGCTCGGCGGCCCACTCCCCCGACGCGCGGGCGCCGGCATTCGCGGGGGACAGCCAGGTGGTGACGGTGGCGATGCCGGCGGCGCGGACCTCGAGCGGGTCGTACCCGGTCTGGGCGGTGGCGGTGAAGTCGATGTCGACGCCGGTGTAGGTCGGGTCGATGACGTGGCCGATGAACCCGAGCTCGCGGCGGGCCTCGAAGGTGGCGAGGATGTCGGCCTTCGCGCCGGCTGTGACCGGGAGCCCGAGGTCGTTGTGGACGATGACGGTGACGTGCCGTTCGGCGTCGGTCGCCCCGGTGTCGGGGTCGTAGTTGGCGATCGCGACGGCGCGGGCGACCTCGGGGTGCTCGAGCGCGGCGTCGGCGAAGTTCTCCGGGGTGATCAGCCGGTCGCCACGGCGACGCCTGAACGCGACGAGCCGGTTCACGTACTCGAGCGCGGACTCGGCATCCACACCACCAGCGGAGGTGGAGGTGGTCACTACGGAGGCGACGGCGGCCAGCTGGTCGACCGGCACCAGCCCAGCCGGTTCCAGGCCGTTCGCGTGGCTGCCGGCGGTGATGGCCTGCATGACCACGCCGGTGGCGGTGGTGTCGCCGGGGTCGATGGTGAGCGGGTCGACGAGTTCGAACTGGACGAACCGGTCACCGGCCAGCCGGTACGCCATCCGCACCCCGGGCTCGATGGTGTAGCCGGCGTCGTCGACCATCGTCCACGTCGTCTCGACCGTGGCCGGCGCGGCGTCGATGAACGCGACCCCGTCGATCTTCACGCCGGAGTCGCGGAACGCCGCACGGGTCACGTCGACGACGGTGAGACGCAGCTCGGCGATGCGGGTCATCACCCCCTCGACGGCGGCGACCAGCGGGTGGCCTTCGTTCACCGCCGCGCCGGTCTGCGCTTCGAGCTGGGCGATCTGCCGGACGGTCAGGTCGACGGGGTCGACGGGCAGCGGGTAGTCGACGAACGGGTCGCTCACGGGTTCACGTCCACGGTGATCGTCAAGGTGCCGGTGTCGTCGGCTCGGTCCTCCACCACGCGGACGGGGACGCCGGGGACGAACCGGGCGGCGGCGGAGGTGAGCTCGGCGGTGTCGAACTCGCGGATCCCGGTCGGGTCCGGGATCCCGTAGCCGGGCGCGGGGATCCGCTCGCCCTGCCGGGTGGCGGCCAGCACGGCGACGTTCTGCCGGGCCTCCTCCTCGGAGCCGACCTCCACCATCACGAAGGCGCCGTCGACGACACGGACCGGCCAGGCGAGCGTGTCGGCCATCAGCAGCTCCTCACACGTGGGTGTGGGCGCCGACGACGCCCAGGGCGAACGGGATGATCACGGCGGCGTCGAGGTTCCCGTTCGGCACCAGCGCGACCGCCGGACCGTCGGCGGGCGGGGCCTGCTGGTCGCCGACGCGCATGTAGCTCGCGGGGCCGCGCAGCCGGTCGGTGTCGTCGACCTGCCACCGGCACGTCCCGTCGAGGTTGGCGGACCGGATGGTGCAGCCGACCAGCTCGAACTGGACCGGGATGTTGCGCGGGAACCTGGCCATGCAGCGTCCCTTCCAGGGTCAGATGTAGGTGGCGCCGGGGATGAGGCCGCCGTGGGTCCAGGCGCGGCCGTCGGTGGCGGAGAACACGCCGACGCCGTAGCGGCGGCCGCGCGCTTCGATGGTGGTGCCGTCGCCGCGGGAGATCGCCACGTGGGTGGGGTCGCCGGTCATGCGGAACAGCGCGGCGCCGTAGGTGCGGACGGCCTCGCCGACGGGGATGAGCCGGCCGGCGTCGCGGCAGGCGGCGTACTGGTTCTTCGACCCGCCGGGGAACGACAGCCCGACGGTGCGGGCGGCGGCGGTGGCGAGGCCGGAGCAGTCGAACGCCGACGGGCCCTTGGCGCCGAACACGTACGGCTTGCCGGTGTGGGTCATGGCGGCGGCGACGACGTCTTGGACGATCCGGCGGCCGCCGACGCCGGCGAGTTGGGCGCCGACGAGGGCGCCGAGGCTGCCGGGGTCGGCCTCGTGTGGCGGTTCGACCAGGGCCGGTTGGGCGCGGGTCAGTTGGATGGTGGCCTCGGTGGAGCCGTAGGTCCGTTCGATCTCCTCGACCATCCAGTCGCCCGACGCCGGCCCGTGGTCGTCGACGGTGACGGCCTGGGAGGGCGGGGCGGCCCACAGCTGGGCGTCGCAGGTGACGGTGGCCTTGACGGCGGGGGTGCCGGGGGTGACGTCGAACTCGATGCGGGTGATGCCGCCGTACCCCTCGCGGATGACGAACGGGCCGGTGCGGCGCATCAGCCACTCGTCGGCGCCGATCACGATCCGGTTCGCGGTCGCGAACCTGCGCATGGCGACCTGCTCGGCGGTGCGGCCGAGCGCCTGCCAGCTCGACTCGCCGACCTCGGTGGTCAGCTCGGTCGGGGTGGGGTCTTCCGCGTCGATGTCGTAGCGGATCCACGGGTGCCGTTCGACGATGCGGCGCCACCACGCCCCGCGGGTCGCCACCCCGGGGCCTTGGGCGACGGGCGGGTTGGGCTTGTCGTGGACGAGGTCGGCGGCGGCGGCGTCGATGAGGGTGAGCTCGAGGTCGGTGCCGACCCGCCGGTAGGCGAACAGGTCCCACAGGATCCCGTCGACGACGGACTGGGAGCGCTGGTCGAGCAGCGGGGAGCGGAGAAGCCGGCCATGCCGATCGGCGACCACCACGGTGAGGGTGGAGGCGTCGCGGATGGACCGGAGCATCCGTGCGTTCAGGACCGTCGCGATCGCGGAGAGCTGTTCGCCTTCGAGGCTGATCTGGTTGACGCCGTAGGTGCCGAGCCCGGCGACCAGGCTCGACGTCGGCGCCGAGGACGATGAGGGGCCGCGCGGCCGGGACGGGTCGGGCTGGCCGGCCGGTGTCGTCTCGCCGGTCGCGACCTCGGTGTTCGCCAGGTTCGCAGCGGCGTCCCGGGCAGCGGGGATGAACGGCCGGTGGTCCCCGGACGCGATCGACGACCACAGGTTGAGCGACGCGCCGGGCTCGCGGAGGACGGCGGCGACGGCGATCGCGCCGTTCACGGGTGATGCGGTGAGGAAGTCGGGGTGCCGGTGGGCGTACCCCTGGGCGAGCTCGGGCCGGCCGGGCTGCAGCGACCTGACCTGGAGGAAGTTGTACGACGGCCCCCACTTGGGCGGGTCGGCGTCGTCGGGGTTGACGGCCTGCCAGTCGGCGTACAGCAGCCCGTTCGGGTCTGCGTCGGCGCCGGGGCCGGACTCGACGACGGAGGCGGCGGTCAGCTGCACGAGCGTGTCGCCGACGATGCCCTGGTCGCGGAGCAGCATGGCGACCTGCTGCAGCATCAACGTCGAGTTGGTCATGGGGCGGGGAGGGTCAGGACGAGGCCGGCCGGGATGAGGTCCCGGTCGACGAGCGGAGGCCGGTTGGCCTGGTAGATGTCCTCGAACCGACGCCAGTCGCCGTACAGGCGGGTGGCGATGCCGATGAGGGTGTCGCCCGGCTGCACCGTGTACGACGTCGGGAACCCGCCGTCGCCGGCGGTGTCGTCGGGCCGGGTGAACGGCCGGGCCGGCCCGGTGGTGGCGTGGGCTTCCTCGACGGGGGTGGTGTCGGTGAACGCCAACGTCGGCAGCCGCGCCTCGGACAGGTCGACGTGGACGACGGCCTGCATGATCCGGCCCGTCGCGGGGTGTTCGACCTGGCGGACCGGGTCGATGTCGTCGATGACCCAGCGGAGCTGCTGGGACCGGCCGAACGTCAACGCGACCAGCGGGGGGGTCGACTCGGGGTCGGCCTGGTTGATCTTGCGGCCGAATAGGTGGAGGAGCTCCAGCTGTGCCTGCACGTCGTCACGGGGGGTGCCGACGGCGTCGAACAGCAGCTCGAGCCGCATCGTGTGGCGGGGGGTGGAGCCGAACTCGACGACGTCGAGGCCGCGGTCCACGGTCCGGCTGCGCCAGCCGCCGACCCCGCCCCGCCGGAGCGTGTGCGGCTTGTGGTCCAGCCACAAGGTCCGGCGGGGTGGAGGGTCGGTCTGGATGATCGCCCACCCGGACCGGGCAGGCTCGGGCCTGACGTAGCGGTTGACGGTCACCCGATGACCTCGTCGACGAGCTGCTGGCGGCGGACCTCGTCGGCGATCTCACGGCCGATGTTGCGGGCCCGCTGCCGGTCGGTGGTGCCGTCACCGTCGAAGGTGGCGTTGACGGTGATGTGGAAGGTGGCGCCGTCGCCGCCCCGGCGGGGTGCGACGTCAGCAGCGGCGGAGACGGCGTGCAGCTGCGGGGCGGCTGCGGCGGTCTGCCGGTGGTTGAGGATCCACCCGGACGTGTTCGGGACGAACAGCTCGGGGCCGAGCTCCCCGACCCGGTAGGGCATCCCGCCGGCGACCGGCCCGCCGGTGGCGCGCGGCTCGACGGGCAGGACGTTGCGGGGGGCGGTGCCGCCGGAGAACGGGTTGAGCCGGTCGACGACGTCGGTGACGGTCTCGAACCCCGACCGGATGTTGTCGATGATCGGCTGGACGAGCTCCCACGCCTCCTGGGCTCCCTCGACGAGGGCGTCCCACCAGGACGACACCGCGCTGGCGGCCGTCTCGACACCGCTGATCAGCCACTCGACGTGGTCGAGGATCGCCTCGAGGATGCCGGTGACGACCGGGCCGGCTTCGCTGATCGCGGTGTTGATGCCCGGCCACAGCGTGTCGACCCAGAAGCTGAGCAGCGGCTCGAGGACGTTGTGCCACAGCGCCTCGTGGGCCTGCACGATCGCGTCGACGATCGGGGAGATCAGCTCCCACACCCGTCCTGCGGCGTTGGAGATCCGTGGCCAGTTGCTGGTGAACCAGTCGACGGCCGGTTGGATGATCCCGGTCCAGACCGCCTGGATGGTCCCGCCGATGTTGCGGACGATCCCGGCGAGGATCGGCGCCACCTCAGCGGCGACGGCCTGCAGGGTCGGCCACATCACGGTGGACCACCAGACGACCAGCGGCTCGAGGACGTTGGTGCGCAGCCAGCCGGCGGCTTGCTGCAGCCACTGCCACACCGCGTCGACGCGGGCCCGGAAGTCGTCGGACGTCCGGTAGGCGTGCACCAGCCCGGCGACCAGCGCGGCGAGGGCGCCGACGACCAGCACGATCGGGTTGGCCGACATGACCAGGTTGACCGCGGCGACGCCGGCGGCGACCGCCCCGAGGACCGGGACGACGGTGCCGAGGACCTGCCCGAACGTCGACACGACCCCGCGGTTCTCCGCCAGCCAGGCGAGGCCGTCGCGGAGCAGCTCCAGCGGGGTGCGGAACCACGGCAGCACCTCACGCATGCCGGCGGCGCCGTTGAGGAACCCCTGGACGACGGCGACGACGACCAGGCCGATGTCTTCGAGGATGTCGCCGACGGCTTCGATCAGTCCGCGGGACTCCTCTCCGAACACCGAGACGAGGGCCTCCTCGAGCCCGCCGCTGCGGAAGGTGGTGATCAGGTCGCCGGCACGGTCGACGACCCGCCACAGGGCGGCCTCGACGACGTCGGCGGACGGGACGACCGCCTCGAGCTGGGCGGCGAGGTTGGGCAGGTGCACGCCGGCCAGCTCGGCGGTGACCCGGGTGAGACCTTCGAGGACCGGCATGAGGGCGGTGCCGATCCGCTCGCGGTTGTCCTGCCAGATGCCGGACAGGCGACGCTGCTGGTTGGCGAGCGAGTCGGCGGTGCGGGCCAGGTCGCCGTGGGCGGCTCCGAGGCTGGCGAGGATGAACTGCTGGCGGAGCGCGACCTTCTCCTGCTCTGACATCGCCGACACGGCGGTGCCGATGCCCTGCTCGAGCGCGAAGGCCTGCAGCGACGCCTCGGACAGGAAGATCCCGAACCGTCGGAGCGGCTCGGCCTCACCGGACAGGCCGGACCGGAGCGCCTCGAACACCTCCTGCGGGTTGGCGTTGTGGAAGCTCGACAGGTCCAGCCCGGCGGTGACGAGCGACGAAGAGAAGTCGTCGAGGTCGCCCTGGGCGATGCCGGCGGCCTGGCCGAACACCCCGAACGTCAACGCGGCCTCACGCAGCTGCGTGTTGGCGATCCCGAACCGGTGGTTCGTCTCCTCGACGTAGGCGTTGATCCCTTCGAGCGGGTCGCCCTGGAAGACGGTGTCGAACGCCTGACGGGTCTCTGCGGCATCGGACGCGGCCTGGGTGAACCGGTAGCCGATCGTCAGCGCGGCGGCGCCGACGGCGGCGGTGAGGGCGGCGAACCCGCGGACCGCGGTGGCGGCGATCCGGCCGACGGACTGGATCGCCGACCCGGCGCCGGAGAACATCCGCCCCATGAGGGTGGCCTTGCGTCCGGCCTGGTCGGATTCCGAGGCGAGGTCGTGGACGTTCCTGCGGGTGGTCTGCAGCCGCCGGTCGACGTCGGCGTTGCCGCGCAGGTCGAGGACGATCGTGATGTCGCCGTTGGCCACCACGCCTCCTCACGTCGGGGCTACTGCTCGTCGGTGATCTCACCCATCGGGATCGGCTCGCCGGCCTGGTCGTCGTTCCACTGGACCGGCTTGCCGGTGATCGCGTGGACGAGCAGGCCGACGTAGCTGCGGAGGATCCGGTGCAGGTGCTCCTCCGCGGCGTTGGTGGCGTGCTCGACGTGGGCGATGTCGTCGATGGGCCGGCCGAGCAGCTCGAGGACGTCGGCGGTCTGGCCGAGAAGCGCCGCACGGCCGGCGAAGTCATGCCAGCCGGTGCGGCGGGTCAGTTTCCCGCGAGCAGCGTCTCGTCGTAGCCGGAGTGGCGCTGCACCGCGGTGGCGGTGACCAGGATCTGCCCGTCGTCGTACAGCCGGCGGATCAGCGCCCGCGGGCCGGTGATCTCGTCGCCGCGGGGCAGGTTCGCCGCGATGGTCTGCCAGTCGTCGGCGAAGGTCGGCCACTCCCCGTCGGGGGCGGTGCGGTTGAACGCGTACCGGTCCCCGTCCGGGGTCTCGGCGAACACGCCCTGACAGGCCTCCAGAAGCAGGGTGACGGCGCCCTGCAGATCCCAGTCGGGCTGGGCGCGCTGCTTCTTTTTCGGCACGTCGAACAGCCGGCGCAGCAGCGCGTGGGGGACCTTCCCGAAGCGGACCTTCACCGCGAAGCGGGGCAGGTCCAGCTTGTCGATGGTCAGGTTGAGCCAGCGGAACTCCTCTTCCTGCTCGGCGATCTCGTCTTCGATGCCGTCGAACAGGCCGGCGCGCATGTCCGCCAGCGGGGAGGAGGGGGCGGCCGGCTGCAACCCGAGGTCGTCGTCGCGGAGTTCGTTGGTCATCCGACGACTCCACGGACGGTGAGGACGCACTGGATCTCGGCCGCCTCAGCGGTGTTCGACCGGCCACCACCGGGCGGCACGACCCCCTTCAGGAAGCCGCGGTACAGGTCGGCCTTGCCGAGCGGCTCCTTGGTCTGGGGGTGGATCGGCTGGTCGATGTACTCGACCGGCGAGGTGATGTGGTTCCGCAGCCACCGGCGGACCTCGGGTTCGACGTCGATGGGGAACGCCGTGGTGAGGGTGATGTCCTCGGTGGTCTTCGTGAGCCCCATGACGGGGAGGTCGCCCTCGGAGCCGGCGCCGGCCCACTTCGATGACTCGACCTCGGTGCGCGGTCCGGTCGTCTCGGCCCAGCCGCGGATGGTGCGGACGACCCGTCCGGTGCGCGGGTCGAGGAAGTTGACCGTCCGCTGTGACGCCGCGGTCGGCCTGATCTGATCGTTCACGGGTGCTCCTCGGGTCAGGCGATCGGGCGGGCGAGCAGGTCGAAGATGACGGTCTCACCGGCCGGGGTCATGGTGACCTCGGCGCGGCCGCGCATCCGGCCGGCGGCGATCTCGTCGGCCGGGTTGACGGTGTCGCCGACGTCGACGGTGAACGCGTCGTCGACGGTGTCACCGAAGATGTCGCCGGCCTCGTAGTCGGCGGTGAGCTCCAACGCGGCGTTGTTCTTCAGCTCCGCGAGGGTGTCGCGGGTGATGTGGCCGCCGACGAACCGTTCGGCGCGGGCGTCGAGGCGGGCCTGCAGCGACATGCCGTAGCGGGCCCAGTTGCCCTGCCGCCACATCGGGTCGGCCGACACCGACCGGAACCCGTACAGGCGGGCGCCGAGCTGCTGGTCGTAGGCCGGGACGTTGATGTGGTCGGCGGTCAGCGCGGTGCGCTGCTGCGCGGTGATGGTCAGCACCGGCTCGCGGAACACGCCGTTGGTGCCGGCGTCGGCGGGGTAGCCCCGCTCGGCGATCGGCATCGTGCTCGGCGTGTTCGTCTGGTCCGCGGTGGCGGTGACCGCGGCGGCGAACACCGACCCGGGCACCCGGCGGGGGATTCCGTCGCCGGTGCCGTACGGCTGCAGGTTGTGCCACACCGGGAACGGCAGGCCGAGGCGGGAGATGTCGACCCCGTCGACCAGGTGCTCGGAGACGGCGTCACGCAGGCCGGCCCAGGTGGTGTGGACGGTGTCGTCGAAGGTGGTGACGAGCGGCGCGTCGAGGTAGGCGACCCGGTTGCGGCCGTCCTTGGCCGCCTGCTCGAGCAGGAGCTCGTGGGCGGCGGTGGAGGTCCACAGCGGCGCGATCAGCTGGCCGCGGCCCCACGACTCGTCGAGCAGCTCGAGGGCTGCCTCGACCTCGGTGAGGGTGAGGTTGTCCAGGTCGTCGTCACCGCCGGCCAGGTCCTGGTCGGCCACGACGGCGGGGATCGCGTCGGCCTCGCCGTCGAGGGTGCCGCGCACCCAGGTCGAGGATTCGAGCTGGTCGACGAGGTCGCCGGCGCCGTCGAAGTCGATGACCCGCTGCACCTCGACGTCGTCGGAGGTGACGACGAGGGTGCGCAGGTCCGCGGACGAGCCGGCGACCACGTCGACGGTCAGCCGGTTGCCGGCCGCGCCGGGCCAGGCGGCCGTGATCGTGACCGCCGCGGCGGGCTCGCCCTCACCGTCGTCGAGGGTGACCTCGGCGGTCGCGTGCGCGGGGCCGCCGGGGACGCGGATGGCGACGACCCTGCGGCCGCGGGTGCCGCGGGTGAGGGCCTCGACGACGTCGTAGGACATCTCGAACCCGACGGCGCGGTCACCGAACGTGTCGCGGTAGCCGACGATGTCGACCAGCGCGACGGGGGTGTCGACGGGGCCCCGTTCGGCGACGATCGGCAGGAACGTCGTGTCGATCGCGGTGGACTCTGCCGGCTGGGCGGGGGCGTTGCCCCACCGGACGTTGGCGCCGGGCGTCACGAGCGTCGTCATGGTCAGCTCTCCTCACTCGTCGTGTCGGCGGCCACGGCGTCGCCGCTGCCGGTCCGGGACTTCCCGCCGCGCGGCTTCGGCGCCGGCGGCGGTGGGGCGGCGGGCGGCCGGGCCTTCACGGCGACGAGCCGGCCGGCGTCGATGTGCGCCTGGTCGTGCGCGGCGATGGTCTTCTCGCCCTCCGGGGGGAGGGTGACGGTGCCGCCGCGGCGGACCAGCCGTCCCGACGCCAGGTCGACGGGCTCGCGGCCCGGGTTGCGGTACTCCATGACGGGGGTGCTCCTCAGTCGAACGTGTGGACGACGGCGACCTGCACGTCGGTCGCGATGGGCGGGTCTGCCGGGGTGGAGGTCGGCGGGACCGGGACGTCGGCGGGGCCGGCGATCGGGTCGACGATCCCGGGGACGTGCAGGCCGACGGTGACGACCCCTTCGCCCTGGTGGCGGTTGCGTCGCCGCACCGACCAGTCGACGCGCTGCAACGTGACGGCCGTGACGGGCAGGTCCGGGTAGTGGCGCTGCTGGACCAGCAGCGCGGCCGCGGCGGCGGTGTACCGGCCGATCAGCCGCACGGCGGGGTGGTACTCGATCGACTCGACCAGCAGCACCACGGCCACCTGGAACTGGCCGGCCAGCTTGCCGGTGCCGTCGTCGACGACACCACGGATCCCCTCGGGGACGACCAGACAGGCTGGCGGCTCGTGCTCCCCGCCGGGGGTGCGGGTCGGCAGGACATCCCACGACCGGATCGGCGGGAGGGTGTCGGCGTCCAGGCCGGCCTGTCGGGCCTTCTCCGCCAGGTAGGCGGTCATCCACTCCTGCAGCTGGCCGAGGACGGCGTCGGCGACGTCGTCGGCGCCGATGATCCGTCCGAACGCCGGCGCGGTGGTCACGACAGGGCCTCCATCAGCCGCTCGAGGATCAGCTCGGCGAGCTCGTCGACGTCGCCGCCGTCCAGGTCGGGGATGAGCGGCCGGACCGCGTTGACGAACCGGGCGTAGTCGATGGCGGTGCCGGCCTCGGCGGAGTCGTCGTCGACGTGCTCCACGCTGGCAGGGCTGTCGCCGGCGAGGGAGTCGAGCAGCGCACCGGTCCGCTGGCCGGGCCGGGTGGAGTGGCCCTCCCGGGCCTTGCGGATGATCGTCTCGGGGTCCAGCGGCGGCCAGGTGCCGGACCCGCCGGACTCGACGTGGTCGACGATCAGCTCACGCAGCCGGTCGACGACGTCGAGCAGCACCGGCCGCAGCTCGGTGACCTGATCGGCCATGTCGTCCAGCTGGCCGGCGAGCCGGTCGGCGCCGTCGATGCGGACGCCGTACATCAGTAGGCCCGCCGGGACTGGTCCCAGGCGTCGGGGCCCTCCCAGGTGGCGGGGCGACGCGCGCGACCGTCGAGGGTGCCGTCCCGCTCGTCGCGGGCAGCGACCTTCAGGCGGGCGAGGCCGTCCTCGTACCAGCCACGCAGCCGGGCCGACAGCTCGCCGTCGAGGTCGACGACAGCCTGGGCGGCCGCGCCGAGCGCGGTGACCGACGCAGCGAGCGGTTCGAGGACGACGGCGAGCTCGCCGACGGCGGCGGACACCTCACCGGAGATCTCGAGGACCGCCTGGTCGGCCTCGGCCTTCCGGATCGTCGTCGTCGCGGTGAAGTCGTCGGTCGTGCGGCCGTGCTCGTCCTTGGTGTACGAGCGCAAGTGGTGAGCCACCGCCGTGGTCGCGGGGGCCCACGGCGGCAGCTCAGCCATCTCGTCAGCTCCCGGTCTCGCCGAGGATGCCCTTGCGCTTCTGGCCGTGGGCCTCGAGGAACAGGATCGCCTCGCGGTCCTCCGGGTGGGCCTTCAGGTGCTCCTGCACCTTCTCGAGGTCCTGCGCGACGACCGGGGCGAGCCGGGCGGCGACGAGGAGCTTCTCGTTCGCCTCGGCCAGGTCCGCCTTCAGCGTCTCCGCGGCCTCCTCGGCCTCGACGGCGCGCGCCTCGATCTTCCCGACGTCGACGCTGTCGGCCGGTACGAGCTTCGCCGTGCCGGGGACCGACACCAGCCGGGGCCGCTCGTTGACCGGCAGCAGGTGCCGCGGTGTCGGGCCGAACACGCCCAGCTCGCCGAGCCGCTTCAGCTCGTCAGCGGTGACGCCGTCGGGCAGCGGCTCGCCGTGGTGGACGACGACCTCGCGGACGTTGGCGCCGGAGCCGACCCGCACGAACGCAGACCGGACGCCGGTGACCTTCTTCTCCTTGGCCATGACGGCCTCCTCACCTCGTGGTGGACGGTGCGCGGACCGGCTCAGGTGCCCGTGATCCGGACGGCGGCCTGCGGCTCCTGCACGATCGGCTCGCGCTCACGCTTGGTGGTGAGCCGCCATGCCTCGGACTTGCCGCCCGGGGAGACCTCGTTCTCGTCGAAGTACTTCGAGGAGATCTTCACGCCGTCGTCCTCGGCGGGGTCGGACTCCTTGCGGACGATGGAGCCGAGCTGGGTGGAGTCGAACACCAGCGGGTCGGTGATGCCGGTCCCGGTCGGCTGGGACAGGATCGTCAGGTTCGCGCCGGGCAGGAAGATGCTGTTCTCCGACACGGTGAAGTCGGCGTCGCCGCCGGCGTAGCGGGCGAGCAGCGCCATGATCTGCGGGTTGGCGACCCACTCGACGAACTTGTCGTGGTCGAGCAGCAGCGTGTCGGGGTCGTAGCCCTCCTGCAGGTCGCGGATGTCGGCGATGGCCTGGAGGACGTGCTTCACCGGCGCGGCGGTCGTCGCCGACCCCCAGTCGGACCCGGTGACGGTGGGGATGAGCGGGAACGCGGCGACGATCTTGGCGATGACCCGCAGGTCGAACGCCTGGATCTGCCGGTTCTTCAGCTTCCGGATGGCCCGGTCGACGGGGTCCCAGCGGAGCTCCTCGACGGACTCGAGGGTGATCTCGGTGGCGAGGCCGACCTTCTTCATCGACTCCCAGATCCGCGCGACGGCGGCGATCACGGTGGTCGGGTAGACGCCGCCTGGGGCGACGACCTCGGGGGCGGCGTCGGCGTAGATGCTCTCGGACTGGCCGTAGGACACCGTCCCGGACGCGGTGGAGGCGCGGCCGCGGAGGATCTTGTCTCCGACGAAGATCTTGTCGGCGATGTCGCGCATGCGGCGGGCGATCATCGCGGGGTCCTTCAGGAACTCCGAGATGTGCGCGACCCCGTCCTCGTCGATGGTGCCGGGACGCGGCGGGTAGGTGACGTCCAGGTTGAGCAGCGACACCAGGCCGCGGGCCAACGCGACCGGCATCAGGAAGGGGGCGAGCAGGCGCGTCAGGGCACGCACGGCCAGGTTCTTCATGGTGAGGGGTCCTCTCAGATCAGCGGGGGGTCGGTGCGTGGGATGGGGTCAGACGCGCAGCAGGCACTCGCCGGTCTCGTCCTGGGCGATGTCCTGCCAGGCGACGCCGATGACGACCTTCGCGTTCTCGATGTCGGTGGCGGTCTGCGCGGTGGCCGAACCGGTCGCGGCGGCGGCGGCGACGGGGGTGACCTCACCGTCGGCGGCAGCCATCAGCAGGTCGCCGGCGTCGACGGCCGCAGCGGCGGTCAGCACGTGGGTGACGCCGATGGTGGTGACGGTGACCAGCTCGTCGGTGGCGGCATCGCGGTCGGCCACGCCGACCACGACGTCGCCGGCGCCGGCCGGGCCGACGGTCAGGTCACCGGTGACAGTGACCAGCTGGCCGCCGGTGATGGCGGCCGAGGCGGTGCGGGTGACGGACCCCGCGGAGTACTTGGGCAGGTGGTCAGACATGACAGGGTCTCCTCAGCGCGCGAGAGGTCAGGGGTGCAGGGGTCGAAGGTGCGTCAGCCGGTCAGCTGTACGTGGGGGCGTCGGCGGTCAAGCTGGCGTACTTGGCGTCCTCGTCGGTCACCGTGTCGGCGTCGCCGCCGGCGTAGCCGAGCTCGCCGACGGGGACGCGGCGGCTAGCCGGCATCGAGTTGAGGAGCGCCTCGACGGCCTCGGGCGCCTCGTCGAGCTGGTCCCGCCAGCTCTTCTCTTCGGACTTGGCGATCTTCCCGTCGCGCAGCGCAGCCTTGATCAGCCCGTCCCGGTGGGACTTGGCCTCCGCGACGGACCGCTTCTCGTTGTCGGCGGCCAGCTCGGCGATCTGCTCCTGCATCTCCTGGAACCGGGCGGCGGAGACCGCGATCAGGCCGTCCGGCAGGGTCGGCTCGGCAGGCGCAGGGGGGCCGGAGGGCGGCGGGGGAACCTGTGCCACCGGATCGCCATCGTCGGTCGGCTTCGGGTCGCCGGTGGGCGGGGTGGCGAGCCGCTCGGCCGCGAGGGCGATGACCTCGTCGTCGGGGGTGTCGGCCGCCAGGCCCAGGGCCTCGCGGATCTCGTTCAGATCCATGCTGTCCTCCTGGCCCTGCGGGCCGGTCGTGCGGGTGTTCAGGGGGGTCCGGGTGGCGTTCGCCATCTGGCGGCGTGCCTGCGCGGCCGCGGCCGCGGTGGCGGCCGCGACGGCCTTGCTGGGCGGCTCGTAGACCGAGTCGGCCAACCCCAGGTCGACGGCCTCGGTGTCGGTCAGGTACGTGTCGGTGCGCATCAGGTCGCGGAACTCCGCGACGTCACGGCCCGACCGGGCCGCGTAGATGCCGGCGATGATGTCGGACTGCTTGTCGAGCAGCTCCGCGAAGTCACGCATGTCGCCGGCCGGACCCACACAGAGGCCCCAGGCCTCGTGGATCATCATCTGCGCCGACGACATCATCAGCCGCTCGTCGCCAGCCTGGACGATCACCGACGCCGCGGAGGCGGCCATCCCGTCGACGCGGGTGATGATGCGGGCCCGGTGGGCGCGCAGCTGGTTGTAGATCGCGATGCCGGCGTACACCTCACCGCCGGGCGAGGAGATCTGCACCTCGATCTCGTCGGCGTCGATCTGCTCGAGGTCGCGGGCGAAGTCCTCCTCGGTGACGCCCCAGTAGCCGATCTCGTCGAAGATCCGGATCGTCGCCCGGCCGTTGTCGCCGGCCGCGTTCTGGATCGTGTACCAGCGTCCGGTGCCGGCGATCTGGTCGAGTCGGCTGAGGATCGTGCGCCGATCGATCGCGGCGTACATCGCGTGGTGGCGGTTCACTCGTCGTCCTCTCCATCGAGGCGGGCGCCTGCCTCGGCAATCATCCGGCGGGCCTCCCCGCGGGTGACCACGTCCTCGCGGACGGCCAGGTAGACCTTCTGTGCCACCTCTGCGGCGGTCAGTGACCTGGGCGCCCCGTCGCGGTCTTCCTCCGGTGAGACGGGACCGTCGGCGGCGCCAGGCTCGTCGGCGGTCCCGTCGGCCTTGGTGGGTGCGCCGTAGTAGCGGCGCTGCCACGCCTCCAGCTCGGCGTCCGGGGTGATGACGCCGGCGTCGACGAGCATCTTCAGCGCGGCGGCGGTGGGCTGCTGGTCGGCGCCGATCTCGCCGCACACGACCGCGGGGGCAGGCTCGTCGGGTCCCCAGTTGAGGTCGACGAGGTCCTCGACGACGTGGCCGGTGCAGACCGTCGCGATGTCCTTCGCGTGGGCGTTCAGCCCGCGGACGAAGAAGTCGATCATCGACGTGCCGAGCGCCCGCGACCCGTTGGGTGCCGACGGCAGCGAGCTGAAGTTGTCGAGGACGTTCTGGGCGATCGCCTCGTCGTACATCCGGATGAACGCGATGATGTCGGGGGTCTCTCCGGTCACCCCGTGGATCTGCGCCTTGGCGCCGGCTGACAGGCGGCCGCCGGCGTTCGAGCCGGCCCGGACGCTCGAGGCCAGCTTCTGGTTGGCGTCCGCCTCAGCCTGCGGGTCCTCGGCGTCCGGGTCGTCGTTGACGATGACGACGCCTGCGCCGTTCCGCTCGACGTGGATCGCGCCGACGCGGTGGGCGTGGTCCTTCAGCAGGAACTCGCGGTAGATGGGCCGCAGGATCGAGTTGCCCCGCCAGTCGTACCCCTCCCGGTCGAAGGTGTAGACGACGGCACGGTCGATCGGGATGAACGGGCCGCGCGGCGCGGCTCCGGTGGGCTTCTGGCGGATGCCGATGAGGCCGCCGTCGTCGGCGACGACCAGGTCGTCGATCGTGTGGGGCATCCGGACGGCCAGCTTGCGGATCTGCGCGAAGCCGTCGTCGTCGACCCGGTAGACCTGCTCGAAGGCGGTGAACCCCCACACGCGGGACAGGAGGGCGTGGCGGAGGTGGAACGGCCAGTCGAACCGGTCGCGGGAGCGGGCCGGCTTGCGGTCCTCCTGGCCGAGGATCGGCAGGTTCAGGTTGTCCGCCACCCGCTCGACGACCTCCGGGCGGGCGCCACGAGGGTCGATGTGCCACTCCGCGGAGATGATCGGGAGCATCATCGACCGGATCGAGCTGGCGACCTTCGAGTCGGTGCGGCGGATCCGGTCGTAGGTCCGGGTCGAGTACGGCCAGCGAAGGAGCGCGACGTCCTCGCGGTGCAGGGACGACTGGTAGACGTAGCCGGTCCGGTTCGACTCGACCCCAGAGCTGCCGATCTCGCTGGTGGGGACGGTGGACACTGCCGGCATCGGTCACCACCTCAGGTGCATCGGGGACGTCGTCGTGTGGTCGACGAAGTCGTCCGGGTTGGTCGGCACGTGCGTGCGGGTCCGGGTGCCGGCGAGGAGGTGCTGCTGGAGGCCGTGTAGCGCCATCGTGACCGCCTTCAGCGGGGTGATGTCGGTCTCGACGTCGTCGCGGTCCCAGATCCACGCCTCGTCGTCCCGGTCCTGCTTGCGGCCTGCCACCACCGCGGCCGCGAGGATCGGGTCGTCCAGGTGCCGCAGCTCGTCGTCAGCCACCGCGGCGGCGAACCGCGCGCACGCCTGCTCCTCATCCCGCGTCGTCGCCGGCGTCACGTCGACACCGGCAGCCTTCAACGCCCGCACGGTCGGCGCCGCACCGGAGGCGGTGCGGACGACGATCGGGGCGCCACGGTGACGCCGCTGGAGGGTCTGGCAGGCCTCGACGATCCAGTCGGTGTGCGGCTCGGCCCTGATCAGCTCGACGTGCCACAGCCCATCGGGACGCCGTGACGCGGCTGCCAGGGAGGCGCGGGTGCCGGCGGAGTCGACCTCGACGGCGAAGGCGAACGGTGGGGAGGCGACGAACAGCGGGTCGTGCTCGGTGCGTGCCGTCCAGATCCCCATCGGGATGACCGCCTCACCCGAGCTCTCTCCCCACATGCCGAGCCGCTCCCTGCCGAAGCCCTCATCGGACAGCAGAAGCGTCCGCTCGTCCTCGATGGTCTCGACCCGCATGCGGATCCCGAGCGCCGGGTTGGCGATCGCCCAGTTCGCCCGGTCGTCCTTGTCCGCGTCGCTGGGGACGGACCATTCGAGGTACAGCAGTCGCGTGCCGCGCCACTTCTCCGTCGTGACGGTCCCCTGGGCGGCCAGCCACTCGGTGAGCCGCTTCGACTCGGCGATTCCGACCTCACGCAGGTTCCGCATCGTCCGCGCCGCGGCGGTGTCGTCCGCGGCCGAGCCGGTGAACCAGATCTGCGGGTTGGGCTTCGACGACATGACCGGCGCCAGCGCGTCCATGACGTCGTCGGAGAGGACCATGCACTCGTCGAGGACGACCAGGTCGCCGTCGAACCCGCGGCCCGACAACTTTGACCGGGCGATGAACTCGATGATCTTCCCGTCAGCGCAGGCACAGATCCCCGGGCCGACGGTGGGGCAGTCCTCGGCGTGCAGCTCGATGGACTCCTGGCCGTGGGAGTGGTTGTACCGCTTCACCAGCGCGTTCAGGTCCGGCGTCTGCTTGATCAGCTTCTCGAGCCGACGGCGGTGGCGGGTAGCGGTCTTCAGCTCGTGGGCGGTGTGGATCAGCTTCTGCTCGTCGAGCAGGAACAACCCCGCGAGCTCGCGGGCCTCGAGGATGCCGCCCTTGCCGTTCTGCCGGGAGACGACGAGCAGGATCTGCCCGGCGATCCAGCGGAGCTCGTCGTCCTCGGACAGCGACAGCTTGAGGACCCACGCCTGCCAGTCGTCCAGCTGCAGGCCGGCCTCGGCTGCCAGCGCGACGGCGGCCTCGCCGAGATCGGAGTTCTCGGTGCAGCCCGGCGGGATGTAGCTAAGCCGAGGCCTCTGATGCCCGCGCAGCACGGCGGGCGGCGAGCTCGTCGCGGATGCGGCCAAGGGCGCTGACCTCCTGGACCGCAGCCATCGCCGTAACCTCCTTCATGACGGCGCGAAGCTCACGGGACGTAGCGGAAGTCGGGTTCTCGTCCATCAGCCGAGCGAGCGCCCGGGCGAGGACCGGAGTCGGGTCCTGCCGCTTGTCCGCGGGGATCCGAGCGATCACCGCCGCCACCGACCGGGACACCGGCCCGCCGTCACCCTCCGTAACATTGGGCGGGGGTGTCGAGGGGTCGTCGGGCGGCGCGTAACCCGGACTGCGACCGGGGGGAGATGCAGCGGCGACTGACTCCGCATCACACCTGGCCGTCTCAGTAAAATCTGAGCCGGGAGCGGCCGGCGGCTGGTGGTCGGGGACGCCGGCGCGCCAGTCCCAGTCGTCCTTGGTCGCGTCGGCCTTGCGGCGTCGGCGGTCGGACTGGGCGTAGTGGCGGAGGCAGAGGCCGCGTGCCTTGTGCTCGTCCTGGCACCGGCCCCCGTCCGCGGTGGTGACGGTGCACCGGCGCATGCCTACCTCGATCGTTCATCGGACGTCGTCCCGCATCGCCCGCAGCAGCGCCCCCATCGCGGTCTTGAGCTCCGCCTGGATCAGCTCGAGGTCGCGCGCCTGCTCCTTCTCGAGCATCTCGATGTGTTCGAGAGCCATGCCTTCCTCGCCGACAGGCTTGGCCCTGTCGAAGTAGCGGATGGCTGTCGCGCCGAACTCACTCGCTGCGTCTGCGACTTTGTCGGAGGCGACGAGCCGCAGTCGAGCGAGAGCGTGAACTAGGGCCGGGTCTTGCTTCCCGTTCAGACTCACGCCCGAGAGCCGCGCGGCGGATCGGGCAGCCGCCCCCGCTGATTCGCCGATCATGGAGATGTAGGTGGCATATGCGTCCAGCCGCACGTCGCGGCGACGTTGCCGTTGGGCAGCACGGTTCTGTGCCCACGTCGTACCGAAGGCCCCGATCAGGGCGCCGGCGATGCTTGCGGCACCTATCCAGGCCGCTGCATCCATCCCATCCATGTGCTGATGGTGGCACAGCGCCGGTTAAACGAGCCACTTCCTCGAGGTCTTCGGCTGGGCGATGTTATCGCGGCGCTTCCGGTTGCAGTCCAGGTGCGCGGCGCGGGCGTTGGACCTGTCGAGCAGCGAGCCGCCCTGCTCGAGCGGGACGACGTGGTCGAGGCTGAAGCTCATGTCGCCGGGACCGCCGTGGTACTTCAGGCTCAGGTCGATGGGGAGCGGGCACAGCCAGCAGCGGGTGCCCTCCTCGCGGCGGACCTGCTCACGCAGGCGCCGATAGGCGGCGCCGGTGCGGCCCTTGTTGCCGGCCATGGGAGGGTCACGCTGCGGACGCGCGAACGCCTGCCAGAGGGGCGGGCGCAGCTTCGGTCACCGTACTGATCCGAAAGTTACCCGAGTTGCGTGCGGACTTCAAGCAGGTAGTCACAGGCGTGGAGTTCACGACGCGCGGGCCTTCTGCCGGCGGTTGTGGTGGTAGCAGGGCCCACACATGCCGTGGGCGAGGACCGGTGACGTGCGGCAGCCCTCGTACCCGTGGGGTTGCGTGCACGTCGGTCCGACGGGCGTGGGGCGAGCGGGAGGCTCCCACCAGCCGACGATGCGGTCGGCGAGCCGCTCGAGCTGCCGGGCGTGGTCGCGGAGGACGGGTCGGAGGTCGTCGGCGCGGCTGCCGGGCTGGTCGTCCCACCGCGCGGTGACGCGGTGGAGCATCGTCAGCATGCCTCCCAGGTCGGCGGGGCCCGGGTCGGCTTCGGCGCCACCACGGGGCCGCTGCAGCAGGGCGGGTGGGATGAGCTGGTCGTAGGCGGCGGTGATGACGCGGGTGGCGTGCCGGTACACGCCTGCGGCCTGGGCGTCGCCCGTGGGTGCGGACGAGTGGACGTTCATGGCCGGGCGGAGGTGGGGGTGTGCGCGGGCGTCGGTGAGCCGGTCGTCCTGGTCGATCGGTGCCGGTGACGGTGACCGCATCGAGCTGTAGGCGTCCTCGTGGAGCCGTGGGAGCGCCCGCGCGATCCGGTTCAGGGTGACGGTGAGGGCCTCAGACATCGCCCTCGGCCCCCGCTCGGTAAGGCCCGATGTAGGCAGGTCGGGCGGGGGTGGGCGGGTAAGGACCGTCGGGGCTCATGCCGTCACCTCGTCCATCAGGGTCGGCGTGTCGCGCTCCTGCTCGGCGACGCGCAGGTTGTCCGCGGCCGTGCGCCAGTACGACGGCTTCAGCTCGCAGCCGACGAACCGGCGGCCCGCGCGCAGGGCCTCGTGGCCCTCGGAGCCGATGCCGGCGAACGGGGACAGGACCAGCTCGTCAGGGTTGGACCACAGCCGGACGCACCGCTCGATCAGGTCGAGCTGCAACGGGCAGATGTGCCGCTCGTCCCGGTCGTCCTTGGCGACGGCGGTGTTCAGGGTGTTGGTCTCGCGGATGCCGTACCACACCGGCCGCGCCCAGGAGATCCAGTCCTCGTTGGTGACGCCGTGCTCGGTCGGCTTCACCGGAACGGCGTTCGTGCCGGGCTTGCGGAACACGAGGAGGTAGTCCGCCATCGCCGGTCGGTTGCCAGTGGCGTCCCGACGGAGGGTCTGGAACATCAGGGCATGGGCCTTGGTGCGGATGGCCTGCGCCTGGGGGTCCTTGTCGATGGTCACCTCGCCGTGGAAGATCCAGCCGGCGTCCTCGTGGGCGGCGATGACCTGGCCGCGGAAGTCGGTCAGTCCGATCACGCCGTGGGTGGCCTTCGTGGTCGAGAGCTGCTGGACGTGGACGACGGAGAGCCGGCCGGGCTTGGTGACCCGGAGAACGTGGTCGATCACGAACCGGTAGTGCGCCAGGAAGGCGTCACGGTCGGGGTTGTTGCCGAGGTCCCGCAGCGACGGGCTGTAGGTGTAGAGCGACGCGAACGGCGGGCTGTACACGGACAGGTCGACGGTGTCGTCGCCGATCTCGGCGAGCCGTTCGCAGGAGTCGCCGAGCATGAGGTGCCAGCCGTCGCCGCGGGCGTCGTCGGTGATGTACTCGTCGGCCGTCACGCGGCCACCTCCTCAGCGGTGCGCCGGACGGGCGCGTGTCGGATCAGCAGGTCGGTGAAGCTGGCGGCGTCGCGTTCCTTGCGGCGGACGTTGTCGACGATCTGGGCTTCGAGCTCGGACACGACGATGTGGACGTCGACCGGCTCGGTCTGGCCGAACCGCCAGCAGCGGCGGATGGCCTGGTAGTACGCCTCGTAGGAGTCGCCGAGCCCGACGAAGGTCATGCGGTGCGCGTTCTGGAAGTTCATGCCGAACCCGGCGATGGACGGCTTGGTGATGAGCACCCGGACCTCGCCGTCCTGGAAGGCCTCGAGCGCCTCGGCCTTGGCCTCCGGAGCCCATGAGCCCTGCACGTTGACCGCGTCGTCGCCGAGCGCGTCGGCGATCCGGTCGGCCTCGTCGTTCAGGCCGCACCACGCGATCGCCTGGGCATCGCCTTCGAGGTGGGTGACGGCGGCGTCGCAGCGGGCTGGGAGGGTCTCGCGGCGCACCTTGGCACGGCCACCGATGCCGCCGAGGTCGGTGGGGAACAGCTGGCCGTCAGCGGCCAGGTCCACGTCGACGATGTGCGGACGGATGGTGAGCGGCGGCAGGTCGTAGCCGTCATCGGGCCAGCCGAGGTCCGAGGGCTTGCGCATGGCGAGGGTCCACGACCCCATCCAGCGGGCCATCGGTTCGGCGGCGTGACCCTTGAGCCGCCACCCGGTGTCGTCGTGGACGAAGTAGCCGGCCAGCATCTCGGCACGCGCCATCCGGCCGAGCCAGTCCGCATGGTTGGTCAGCTCCGCGACGTCGTTCGGCGCGGGGGTGGCGGTGCAGGCCAGACGGTAGGGAACGTCGGCGATCGCGGTGGTGAGCCGCCGTCGGGTCTTCCCGTCGACGTTCTTGAGGATCGACGACTCATCGAGGACGACCGCAGCGAAGGCGGACAGGTCGAACCGGTCGACCATCTCGTAGTTCGTGACGTAGAGCCCGGTGCCGTTCGGCTGGGTCCGGGTGTAGTGGACCTCGACGCCGAGCTTCGCGGCCTCACGGACCGTCTGGCGGGCGACGGAGAGCGGCGCGACGATCAGACCGCGGCGCGAACCGGTCATCAGCCGGAGCCACTCGACCTGCTGGAACGTCTTGCCGAGGCCGCAGTCCTCGAACAGCGCGGCACGACCGGTGCGGCACGCCCAGCGGACCACCTCGCGCTGCCAGGG
Organism: Euzebya sp.; assembly: GCF_964222135.1. NCBI lineage: Bacteria > Bacillati > Actinomycetota > Nitriliruptoria > Euzebyales > Euzebyaceae > Euzebya > Euzebya sp. Next base: position 40,575 of record NZ_CAXQBR010000030.1, on the reverse strand, counting down.
GTGAAGGCGGGCGTTCACGTCGAGTCGACCGACCTCGATGCCGTCCTGGGCGCGGAGTGCGGCCTTGGCGGCGAGGAAAGCGTCGTAGCCGTCGTCGGCGCTGACCGTGCTCGGTGCGAGATCCTGTGGGAAGGCGTCGTTGCTCGGGGGCTCAGAGGGCATCGGAGAGGACCTCGTCGTGGTCGGGACCTGGCACGACCATCCAGTGGCCGCCGCCGCTCATCTCGTGCTGGCCGGTGTGGCCCTCGAGGAGTACGCAGTCGACCTCGCCGCCGATTCCGGCTGCGCGGGCAGTGCAGCGCCCAGGCGGGATGGTGCCGAGCGCAGTCAGGGCGCGGCCTGTGGCGTCGTGCGCGCGTTGGAGGGCCTGGTGGACGTCGTCGTCGGTGAAGTCGGGCCGGTCGATGCGGTCGAGGGCGGCGCGGCTGCACATGGCCGCCTCGGCGATGTGGTTGCTGATCTCGGGGGTGATGCGGGTCATGCCGGGGTGCCTCCGTCGAGAGGGCTGATCTGGGCGTAGGTGTGGGTGTGCATGTCGAAGCGGAGGGAGGTGCGGCCGAGCCGGCCGTCGCCGGGTTGGCGGCGGATCTTCTGGACGACGACCTCAGCGATGTCGTCGGACCGGTTGACGCCGCCCTCGTCGCGCCAGATGACGACGAGCGCGTCGGCTTGCTTGCGCCAGACGGAGCCGCCGTGCAGGTCGGAGGCGCGTGGGATCGGGTAGGTGCCGTCGCGGTTGGCGTCGATGTTCTTGGGGTGGACGACGAGGAAGGCGTGGAGGTCGTGGCGGCGGGCGAACTGGCGGATGCGGGTGACCTCGCGGCGGATGTACTCGTCCTCGCGTTCGTTGCGTTGCCGGGTGACGTCGAGTTCGGTCCACGGGTCAATCACGAAGCTGTTGACAGGCCGGCGTGCGTGTTCGGCTCGGACGGCGGTGAGGATCTGGGAGACGGTGGTGTGGCTGTCGTGGTCGACCCAGGCGAAGTGCTCGTGCACCCAGCCGAGCGCCGCTTGGACCTCGAGGAGGGTGGCTTTGCGGCCGACGCGTCGGGTGACGAGCTCGTCGACGTGCTCGGCGATCGGGGCCGACTCGGGTGAGAACTGCATGGTTCGCCAGCCGTGTCGTTCGGCGAGGTTGACGAGGAGGCTGTCGAGCCACGTGGACTTCCCGTGGCCGGGGATGCCGGCGAGGATGGTCAGGTTGCCGGGGACGACCCGGTAGAGCCGGTCGACGTCGAACCAGCCGGTGGACACGCCGCGGGTGATGATCCCGTGCTCGCGACGGTCCAGGACCTCGGTGGCGACGTCGTCGACGCGGATGATCCCGTCGCCGGTGCGGCCGGCCTGGCCGAGCAGCTCGTCGACGGTGGTGCCGACGAGGTCGTCGATGTCGACGGTGCGGTCGTGGGCGGTGGAGGCGAGCCGCATGCCTGTGGTGTGCAGGTCGCGGCGGCGGGCCTGCTCCAGGACCAGTTGGGCGGCCCGGCTGACGCCGGCGGCGGATGGGATGGAGGCGGTGAGGTCGGCGAGCCAGCCGGGTTCGTGACCGTCGAGCAGCCCTCGCTTGTCGAGGACGTCGACGACGGAGGCGGTGTCGGCGGGCTGCCCGTCGTCGCGGGCGGCGGCGAGGGCCTCCCAGATCTTGCGGTGCTCGCCGCGGTGGAACGCCGCCGGCGGGACCTGGCCGAGGATCTCGTCGACGTGCCGGTCGTCGTACAGGATCAGCGTCGCGCCGATCAGGGACGCTTCGGCGCGGACCCAGGCGTCGACGAGCTGGGCGTGGTCGGCCGTCACACGATCACGTCCCGTCGGTCGTCACGTCCGCTGGCCGGCAGCGCGGGTTCCTGCCAGTCGTCGAACGGGAAGTCGCCTCGGCCGCCCTTGGCGCGCCGGAGGAACCGCTCGGCGTCCTTGGGTAGCTGATCGGACGAGGCGAGGTTCCGGGCGCCGGTGACCGCCCGGCGGCGTTCGGCGATGGTCAGCTTGCGCCACTCGATGAGCGCGTTGGCCTTGCCGACCTTCTTGCCGTTCCGGGCCGGGTAGACGGGCCAGAAGTGCTCCTCGAACTGGCGTGCCGCCTCGTCGACCTGAGGCTCGCCGGGTGGTCCGTCGCCGGCGTCCGGGTCGTGTTCGTGGCGATCGTCCGCGTCAGCGGACGTCGCGGAAGGGGTTGAGTTAGAGCTAGAGCTAGAGCTAGAGGACTCGACAGGGTCCCGAGAGGGTCCCGAGGGGGTATCTGCAGACCCTCCCGAGGGGGTATCAGGAGAGGGTTCCGATACCCTCTCGAAAGGGTCTGCCAGGGGTATCAACTCGGCGTGGATACCCCCTTCGAGACCCTCCGCTGACCGGCACAACTCGACCAGCAGAGGGCTGGCCGGCGCCTCCTGGATGCGGGTGACCGCCCCCTTGATCTGTGGCTTGCCGCGCGGTTCGTTCCACCGGATCGCCTTGACGACCAGCACCACCTCGGCGTCCGGGTCGTACCGTGCGAAGTCGTCCGCGTCGAGCTGAGCGAACGCCTTCTCGACCTTGTCGAGGTCCCAGCCGAGGTCGGCGGCGGCGTAGGCGATCGGCAGGTGGAAGTACCCCTCGGACGTCGCGTGCTGCGACGTGAGGAGGTACAGCGCGAGGGTGCGGGTCGTGTCGTCCCAGCCGCGGACGGTGCGGGACTTCCAGAACCGGTGGAACACCTTGCCGTAGCCCGCCATCAGCTGGTCATCCCGTAGAGCGTCTGGGCGGTCGGGTAGCCGGCGTGGATGGTGAGGATCCACTCGGCCGGCTTGCGCTTGGCGCCGATGCGGGGCATGAGGTCGGTCAGGTGGTCGGGGGTGTCGTCGGGGATGACGTGAGCGTCGACGAGCCCGTCGATCGCGGCCTTGTGCACGAGCGCGCAGTTGATCCGGTCCCTCCTCGTGCTCGTGGGCGGGTGGAAGGTGAGGACGGCGGTGATGTGGTCGTGCCGGCCGATCCGCAGCTGGAGTGCTTCGGCCTTCACCATCGTGCGGACGAGCGCGACGGCTGGGGCGCGGTCAGACCAGTGCTTGCGCGCGTTCAGGTTGAGGACCTGGTAGTCCACGACCACCTCGGGGAGGACGATCTGCCACATCAGGCGCCCGCCCCCTCGACGTCGGCGGGCCATGCGGCCTTCCCGGCGTCGTGTGCGGCCTGTCGTTCGGCGGGAGAGGGCGTGTGGCCCTTGTGGACGCCGGCGATGTGGACCGCCGGGCAGACGGTGCACCGGTAGATGGCCGCCTTCAGGCCGTGGTCGTGGAGCCACTGACGGGCGTCGTCCTTGGTGTCGAACGGACGCTTGGGCGTGCCCTCGGGCCCGAAGTGCTGCGGCAGCAGCCGGATCGGATCGCCTTCACGCACGGGCGATCACGTCCCTGAGGGCGCGGCCGTGGTTCTCGAGCAGCTGCTCGGTGTCGGGCAACGTGGCGTCGGCGAGGACGTCCAGGTCGACGCGGGGCCACGAGCAGATCCGGTTGGCGTCGAGCGGGTCAGGTCCCGGGTCGCCGTCGTGCTCCCAGCGGAGGTGCAGGCCCCGGCCCCGCCGGCCGGTCAGCGGGGTGCCACACTCGCAGGACACGGCCGGGTGGACCCGGGAGATCAGCTCGAGCGCGTCGTCCAGACGGCTGCGTTCACGGTCAGCGGCCGCCCGTGCCGTGGTGAGGGACCGTTCCAGGCGGGCGACGTCAGAGGCCAGCGCGACGACCTGCGCTCGCGGGTCGTCTGGGGCACGGAGCCGAGCCTCGAGGCGGGAGGCGCGTCGGAACGCCTCGATCCAGGCCGTCTCGGGCAGGTCGTGGCAGTCGGCCACCCGAACTGACGGGCGGGTGTGGTGAGCGGTGCCGTCGTCGTCGACGGTGATGACGCCCCACCGCTCCGGAAGCCCGAAGCCGTCCAGCGACATCGCCGCGGGGACGGCGAGGATGAACCGGTGGACGACGTCGGCCCACGGCATCCACTTACGCGACGCGAGCTCGCGTCGAAGGTCGCTGCGGGACACCTTGATCTCGACGGCGACGCGTTCGTGGCCGCGCTTGCCGCGCCAGGCGCGGACGAGCAGCAGGTCGATGCGACGGGTGGAGTGGCCCGGCTGCAGGTCCATCTCGGCCAGGGCGGCCCACTCCGGGCCGATGTCGTCGGTCTCGCAGCCGTACAGCCGGCGGACCGCGGCCGCGATGTCGTTCGCGTTCACGCCGTCCCCTTCCAGTCACTGCAGCCCGGCCACCAACGCCGCAGGTCGGTCGCCTCGGACCCGCCGCCGATCAGGTCGCACTTCCGCCACGTCTTGCCCCTGTGGCCCACCGGCGTCGTGATGTGGATGCAGGTGCCACAGCGCGGACCGCCTTCGCGCACGGCGGGGTCGGCGATCGCGTCGGGATGCAGTAGCCCGCCGGTGAGCGGGTGTTCGCCACGCCGGATCCGGTTGCGCGCCCGAGCGCCGTACCGCGTATGGCCGCGTGGGGACACCTCCGGCTCGTGTTCCGGTGGCGGCGAGTCGGCGAAGCCGACATCGAACAGGCGACGGTCATCCATGGGTGGACACCTCCCACAGACCGAGTCGGCCGTTCATCTCGACCGGGTCGTGGGCCTCGGTGACGTCGGTGAGTGACCAGTGCCAGTCGCGTCCGCGGACAGCCCAAGGTGAGCAGCCCCCGTCGCACTGGTGGCAGTCGGCGACGACTGCGGTGCCGATCACGGCGCCGTAGGGCAGGTCTCGGTTGGCCCACCAGGCATGGATCCACCGCATCGTGTTGTTGGGCTCGTCGTCACCGGGCAGGCCGCCCCAGCGGGCCGTGATCAGCGCGGACCGGAACTCGTTGCCGTTGTGCGTCTTGCCGGCGTGGATCGCGATGCGCTGACCGATGATTCCGGCGGGGGCGGACCAGCTGCGGTTCTCGACGTCCTTGACACCCAGCACGATCAGGCTGGCCCATGGCTGACGGACGGTGAGGGCCTTCACGTGGCACCGCCGAACAGGTCGGGTTGCTCGACCCGGACGGGCTCGCGGGTGCACTGCTGACAGGTGATGTCGAGCAGTGCGGCGACGTCGAACCCGCGGGCGGTCGCGTCGAGCCAGTCGACCGCCTGGGCTGCCGCCTTCTTCGCGGCGTTCGTCGCGGCCCGCTTCGCGATCACACAGGGGTCGCAGGTCTTCTTCACCCCGGCGCCGGTCCGCTTGAAGTCCTTCACGGGCCGCTGCTGGTGGCAGCGGACGCACTCGCGCGTGTCCACGCGCCCTCCTCACGGTCGCGGTCATCTCGGCGGCCAGGACGACGACCGCGCCGGCGATGTCGGAGATGGCAGCCCAGATCACGCCGCGTCCGCCTGGTCGTCACGGTCGCGGAGGATCCGGTGAACCTCCCGGTCGCTGATGTCGAGCTCGGCGGCGATCTCCCCGGCGGTCCAGCCGGCGGCGGCGAGCTGGCGGACCCGGCCGTTGCGGGCGAGCCGGGAGGCGCGGAGGCCGCCGGGCACGTCGACGGTGATGCCGAGCTGCCGGCGGATGGCACGCCGTTCGGGGGCGGTCATGCCACCCCAGACGCCGACGGGCTCGTGGAGGAGCGCGTAGGCGCCGCACTCGACGATGACGGGGCAGCCGGCGCAGATGTCGACGGCGCGGTCGGCGAGCTCCTGCTGGCCGGCCTCCGGGTAGAACATGTCCGGGTCACCGGTCGTGCACAGCCCGCGGTCCTGCCAGCCCGGCGCGGGTTCGACGATGACCGGCTGGCCGCAGCCGTGGCAGCGGTCGAACGGCTCACCGGCGAACCGGCGGGTCGCGCGCAGATGCTGGCCGGCCTCGATGCACTCGGCCACGAGACGGTCAGGGATCGACGTGGCGGTCATCCGGCTCGCCCCCCGACGTGACCGAGGACCCGGTCGACGGCGACGTCCTCGGCGACCTCCGCCTTCAGCCAGTAGAGCGCCTCACGGCCGGCCTCCGCGGTCAGATGTGTCTCCCACGGGCCCGCGGCGCGCTGGTTGAGGCGGTGCCGCAGCTTCGCCTCCCAGATCTTCGAGACGCGCTTGGCCGCCTCGAGCAGCTTCTGGATGGCGACCTGGTCGGCAGGGGCGATGACGTCGCGGGTGTCGACCTGCCCGGCCGCCGGCTCGGGCGGCGTGGTGGTGGGGGTGCCCGCCCCCGCACCGGCGGGAGTGGTGTCGGGGGCGGGCTGGCCCTGCGGGACGGGATCCGCGGGCCGGTCCGAGGTCGCACCCTCGGACTCGAGGGGCTGGCCGGTGGCGTGCTCGTCGGGCAGCTGGTCGTCGGGATCCCGGAACAGGTTCCAGGTGAACGGGTTCGAGCCGCCCTCCACCCGGTACGCGGCGTACGAGCGGCCACCGCCCTCCGGGGTCCGCTTGCCCAGGTAGGTGATGCGCAGCTGGTCGCCGACGCGGGGGGCGCGCTTGGCGAGCTCCTCCTTCAGCACGCGGTGGTGACCGTGGACGGTGATCTCGTCGCCGTCGTCGGTCTGGAGGACCACGAGGGGGTACGGCTCGCCGTCTTGCTTCGACGTGCCCACGTCGAGGGCGACGATGCGGCCGTCGAGGACCTCGCCGTCGGTCGGTGCCCAGCCGCTCATGCTGCGACCTCGTCGGCGACGCGGAGCAGCAGCCGCTGCTCGGGGCCGGCCAGCTCCGGGCAGGACCAGCCGTCCGGGGGGAGCTGGGTGAGGATGCAGGTGCAGTCGAGCCGCCACCGGGCGACGTCGGCCGCGGCGATGTGCCAGGGCTGCCGGTCGTCGTCGACGACGTCGAGGACGATGCCGCCGAGGCCGACGTGGATGGGGACGCCGGTGACGGACTGGCCGCGCTCGCCCTTGATCACGACCTCGATGCGGTGGCCGAGCACGGACTTGCCGAGGTTCGCCATGTCAGACCACCGCCTTGTGCTTGCAGACGGCGCGGACCTGGTCGGCCAGCTCGGGGTGGTGGTGGCGGACGATCGCCGCGGCCCGCCGCCAGCTCGTGACGGGCGGCGCCATCGGGCAGACGACGTGGGGGCCGTGGCCGCGCCACCGGCGGCTGTTGCCGTCCTGCACGATCTCGTTGGCCAGCGCGACCAGCCCGGCCCGGTCGACGACCTTGACCTTGCGGAGCAGCTTCACGCCGCCGCCTCGGTGCAGATGACGCACGGGGCGGCGGCGATCGCCGCGACGGCGGCCTCCTGCGCGCGCAGCGTCGAGTAGTCGCCAAGGGCCTCACGGACCATCTCGGCGGCCACCTTGCGGTGGGTGTCGGTCAGCTCCGGGTCGTCGTCGAGGTGGCGCAGCGACAGCTCGAGCATCCCGACGAGCCGGGCCAGCCAGCGGTCGTGGTCGACCTGCACCGGCGGGACCGCATGGCCGCAGCCCTGCGGCGGCGCCAGGCTGAGCAGGTCGGCGTGGCAGCGGGTGCACCACACGGTGATGTAGGCGGTGTGGAACGTGCCGAGTCCCCAGGTCGCCTCCGGCGTCGGGTCGTCACAGCAGCGGACCCGCCGGTAGACGCTGGGGAGCTGCAGCAGCCGGATCAGCCCGGCGACCGCGTCGAAGTCGCCGTGGGCGGACCAGCGGATGAACCGGTCGTCGTCGGCGTCGGGCAGGTAGCCGGCCGGCAGCGCGTCGCCGATGAGATCGACCAGCCGCTCGTGGCGAGCGTCGCCGGTGGCGTCGCGGACCTGCTCGAAGATCTGCTGGGCGAGCTCGTCGCGGGTCGGCCGCCGGGACGCGGCCGTGCCCAAGCTGTCGGGGGTGATGGTGGAGGTCATGTACCGTCTCCTGTGCGAATGCGGTGAGACGTCGGCCGTCGGGTTGCAGCCCTGGTCGGCGTCTCGTCGTCTGCGGGGTCCGCGGTTGCGTCCCGTTCACCCCACCGGCTCGGCGTCCTCCCAGACGCGGACCGGACCGGTGAGGTGAACGCGGCGCCCAGCCCACGGGGGGCGGAACGGGCTGGGGTCGCGGGCATGGAGGTCAGCGGGCGGCGGGGGCGGTGCCCGCGTAGATGTCCAGGCCGGTTCCGGTGTGGACCTCGTCGGCGACCTGCTCGAAGGCGTCCTGGAGGACGCGGCGGGGGCCGATCAGCTGGAAGCCGATGGCGAGCTGCTGGTTGCGGATCCGCCAGCGCAGCCGCGCCCGGACCGTCTTGGGCTCGGCCCCCTCGAACGGCCGGATGGTCAGCTCGAAGGTCTGGGGGACGTGCAGGTCACCGGACCGGCCGGCCCCCGCCTCGATGTCGCTCGTGTAGCGGAGCTCACCGGAGCCGTCGGACAGCCGGACGGCCTGTGAGAACTGGACGTTCTCCGTGGCGGTGAAGGTCTGGGCCAGCTCGAGCATGTCGGCGGCCGGCGGATCGGTGATGTCGTCGACGTGGTCCTCGATGAACGAGGCGAAGTCGACCTGGGACATCAGCTTCCGGTCGGCGGCGGTCCAGTCGTCCCACTCCTCGGTGGTGCGGAGGTTGAGGACGGCCCGGTGGTCACGCCAGCCGGCGGGGTGGTCGACCCCGTCGAGGGGCTCGTCGTCGTTGAACACCGCGGTCATGGACAGGTCGCGCCAGTCGCCCCACAGGGTGGTGGCGTCGTCGTCGAGGTGACGCCCGATGTAGGCGATGAACGAGGCCGGGTCGACGAAGGCGGCGGTGCCGCGGGCCCGGCGGGGGTGGTCGGCGAGGTGCTCGCCGTCGATGGTCTCGAGCCGGAACCCGTCCGGGACCAGCCGGGACAGGACAGCTTCCTCGACGATGAGCATCGGGTCGGTCGCCGCGGCGGCCAGCTCGGCGACGGCGTCGTTCTCGGTGCGCTCGGCGGCGGTCACGACTGGCCGTCCTTGGGGGCGATCCGGCCGGCGCGCGGCTGGTCGTCCTCGTCGAAGCCGTCGAGGCGGCCCTGGGCGGGGTTGTCACGGCGGAGGCCGTCGTCGCCCATGAAGAACGTCCGCGACTTGCGGGGTGCCTGCGGGGCCTTGGCCTTCAGTTCCGGGGTGACGATGAGGGTCTCGCCGTCGTCGTTCGGGGCGAACTTGACGACGAGGGTGACGGTGCCGACCTTCTCGAAGGTCTGGCAGGCCTCCGCGGTGTCGCGGATCATCTCCGACAGGTCGTCCAGCAGACGGCCGCCGTCGATCTCGTGGAGGACGGCCTCAGCGGGCCGCGCCTCGATGCGGTCGGGGGTGCGGGTGGTGCTCAACAGTCCTCCATGGGGTCTGGCAGGCGGTCGGTGGTCCGCGGGGTGTGCGTCCCGATGGGCCGCCCGACGCGGGGGGGAGTACGTCGAGCGACCCATCGCGACGCCCCGGCCCGGCGGGAGAGCCGGGGGGTCGCGGTCAGGTGGTCAGTCGGGCCAGGGCCGCGGTGGCCCGGACTCGTAGAAGCCGTCCCGACGCCCCGGCCCGCCGCCGAGGCAGCGCGGGTGGACCATGGGGAGCAGCTCGGCGGTGCCCTCGCCCGGGCCGACCTTGCGGGCCAACCGCCGACGAGGCGTGTCCGACCGGCGCGTCACGTCCGGCGTCACCGGCGCCGCAGCGGTGGCGGTGGGAGAGGGGGTCACCGGTCGCCCTCCAACCACACCGACAGGGCCCGCTTCGATGCGCGCCAGCGGGTGCCGACCTTCCGGGCCGGCAGCTCGCCGGACTCGGCGAGCTGGGTGACGGTGGTCGCCGACATCGACAGGTGCCGGGCGATCCGGTTCAGCCCAACGAGGACGTCGTCGTCACCGACCGGGTTCGCGGCCGCCTGGGCGCGGGCCTGCTCGAGCAGCGCCGCCGACAGCTGCGACACCGCCTCGTCGAGTGGGGTGGCCGGAGCGGTCACGCTGCCACCGCCTCTCGCATGAATGCCTCAGCCAGGAAGCGACGCAGGAGCCGCTCGTTGTGACGCGACGGAATCGCGGGCGAGTCCCGGCGCTCCCAGTCGCTGACGGTCGACTGGTGGACGCCGAGCTGCTCGGCGAGGTCGACCTGGCGGAGGTGCAGCACCTCGCGGATGGCGGGCAGCTGCTCACACAGCTCCTCGACGGTGAGGGCCAGGGTGCGCTCGCTGGCGCTTCCTGGCAGCTCGGTGGTGGTCGCCCATGGCATGCCGCCGATGGTAAACCGAGAAACCCATATGTGTCTACCCCAAATCCCATATACCAGGCGGGGCCTACGTCCCAACGGGTAGTTCCCCGCGTGGAACTACGCGTTACAGGGGACTACCGCGAAACCCATACCACCGCGTGGGTGTTTCGGAGCGTCATGCCGCAGTCTGGTGTCAGACATGTCGATCGGGAAGGCGATTCGCGAGGCTCGAGGCAGCCGCGATCAGCGGTGGCTGGCCGAGCAGCTCGGCGTCCACCAGTCGACCGTCAGCGACTGGGAGAACGACCGCAACGCGCCCCGCGGGAAGCGACTCGGCCAGATCGAACAGGTCCTTGGTCTCGAGCCGGGGACGCTGGCAGAGGCCGCCGGATACATCCAGCGGCCGGGCCGTGGATGGACGGGAGTCGATCTGGAGATCGATCTCGGCGACGGCAAGTACCTGCTTGTGGACATGCGGACGCCTCCGGACCGCAAGAACCGCCTGGTGAAGGAGAACGACGCAGCAGGGCAGATGATGCGCCTCGCCCACGACAAGGGGTTGCACCCGGTTGGGACGTGGCCGGACGTCATCGTTGCTGAACGGGACCGAGATCTCCAGGATCTTGCCAGCGCCTATGGGTTCGACCCGGAGCGCCTCCGGATTGCCGACCGCCCGCTGCCCGTCTGGATCGCGGTGTGGGAGTTCACGGAGGACGACGCCGCTGCGGGAGAGATGACCGCGTTCGGACGCTTGACACCGGCGAACCGCCGCCTGGCGCGAACGATGATCACCGAGATGCTGCGCCAGCAGGGTCTGGATCCCGACGATCCCGACGTGGGGGAGTAGGCGGACCGGCATTGTCACACCTCGATGGCACGGTGGGGAGCCGATCGAGGAGGGGGAAGGCCCGGTGGACGAGGAGCAGTGGAACCCGTGGCGCGAGCTGCGTGGACGGCGGAACGTCATCGTGCTGTTCGGTGCGCTGCCGGCGGGACTGCGCGCCGTGCATGAGCGCCGCGGCCGGGCGCACGTGATCGCCATCCACGAGGACGCCGACCAGGTGGAGCGGAACCATCTGCTCGCGCACGAGCTCGTTCACATCGAGCGGGGCGGTGGCTGTCCGGGCGCCGGCTGGCGTCCGTCACCGTGGGGGCCAGTGGTGATGCGTGAGGAGGAGCGGGTCGAGACGATCGTTGCGCGCAGGCTGGTGCCCGAGCGCGCGCTCGCACGACTGGCGTGGAACGCGTGTGAGACGGAGGGTCGGCTGGACGCCTGGGTGGTCGCAGAGGAGTTCCGGGTTCCCCAGCACGTCGCCGAACGGGCGCTGTGGCTGCTCGATCCCGACAGCGTTCCCGCACCCCGGTTGGCCGACGTGCAGCAGGCCGGCTAGCCGAGGACGTCGTCGATGAGGCCGGCGGTGCGACGGCGCACTTCGGGGAGGACGTGGGCGTACCGTTCGGTGGTGGACGTCTGGGAGTGGCGGAGCTGCTCGCGGATGTCGTCGAGGTTGGCGCCGGCGAGACGCAGCAGGGTGGCGTGGCCGTGGCGGGTGAACTGGTGGGTGGTCATCCGCTCCACGCCGGCGGCCTCACAGGCCCGGCCGATCTTCTTCACGATCAACGTCGACCAGACCGGCTGCCCGTCCGCGCGGGTGAACACCAGGCCGAGCTGGTCGGCCCACAGGTCGCCGGCGGCGAGCCGCTCGGCCGCCTGCGCGGCACGCTGCTCCCGGAGCGCGGCCGAAGCCACCTTCGGGAGGGCGAGGGTGACGTCGTTCTTGCCCTTGGTGCGGTCCTTGAGCTGCCAGACGCCGTCGCGCCGCTCCAGCTGCGCGTGGATGCGGATCGTGCCGGCGTCGAGGTCGATGTCGTCCCAGGTGAGACCGAGCGTCTCGGAGATCCGCAGGCCCAGGGCGAGGGTGACGATGATCAGGCGGAGGTCACGGTCGCCGGCGAGCTGGCCGAGCACCGCGGCGGCAGTCGTGGTGTCGACGAGCGGCGGTTCGGTGGTGCGGACCGGTGGGGGAGTGGCGTCCTCCGGCGCGGTGCGGCCCGGCGGGAGCAAGCCTGCGCGGCGGGCGGCCTTGAACGCCTGCCGGAGCGCGACGAGGGCGCCGCGCCGCTTGGACGCGGAGTAGCCGGTCCCACGGGTGGTGCGGGCCTTGCGGAGCTGCTCGAGTCGCCGGTCGATGTCGGCGGCGGTGAGCGTCTCGAGCCGGGTTCGGCGCAGCGGCGCCCACAGCTGCATCGAGTGGGTGTAGTCGCGGACGGTGGCGGCGGCCAGGTCGTCGTTGGCGAGCCGCATGGGCAGGTGTTCGTCGGTCCACCAGTCGATGAGCTGGCCGACCGTGCGGGCCCGCTGGCCCTCGGCCGCCTTCAGCGCGCGGAGTTTCGCGGCCGCCTCGGTCTGAGTGTGCGCGTACCGCTTGCGGCCCTTCCACGCCGCCACCCAGCGCTGCCGGGAGTCCGACCAGTACAGCCCACCCTCACCTGCGACACGTCCCATCGTGGTGCAGCGTAGGCCGCTGATGCGACGTCTGTGGTGCATCCTGTGGTGCAGCCGGTCTCTCGTCCGCGCGACGTAGGTGATGATAGGCTTGTGACCTGCGGTTTTGTGGTGGGCCGGGCGGGGCTCGAACCCGCAACCAATCGATTATGAGTCGACTGCTCTGACCGTTGAGCTACCGGCCCCGAAGCCGGAATCCTACGGCGTCGGGGCCGGCCGGACCGTCAGCGGGCCGCGCTCGCCAGCACGGGCTCGGCGGCGCGGTCGTCGGACTGCACGTCACCGGCCGTGGTGACGGCGGCCAGGGCGGCCTCGACCCCGGCGGCGTAGGCCTCGGCGTCGCCGTACAGGTACGCCCGGCGCAGCAGGTGCTCTCTGATGTCGTCCATGTGCTCCACCTCCACGGCGCACCGTACGCCGGTGCTGTTTCGCGGGGATTGCCCGATGGTGAAACCCGGTCGAGCAGGTGGTGGACGGCCGCTGATCGCAACCGGTCGGTCAGGCAGGTCGCTGGGCCAGGAAGCCGGCCCACCCCTCCCCGAACGCGGGACCGGATGCGCCGTACCGCTCGAGGGTCCGGATGCCGGTGAACCCGGCGCGCACCAGGGCGGTGCGGACGTCGTCGCCGATGTACAGGCGCAGCTCGTGGTCGGTGTCGCTGCGCCGGTACGCGCCGTCGGTCATCGCGGAGAACATCGTGATGTGCCGGTGGAGGCGGAACCCGGACTCCTCGGTGCGCATCGCCAGGAAGCCCTCCCGCTCGTCGTGGACGGCCCACCCCTCCTCGGCGTGGCGTCCGGGACCCGGCACGTCGAACAGCAGGACCCCTCCCGGCCGGAGGGCCCGCTGGAAGGACTCGAGGGTTGTGTCCAGGTCGATCGTCAGGTCGTAGCTGAGGACCTCGCCGACGCAGGCGATCCCGACCAGCCAGTCCGGCAGCACCGCGTCGGCCACCGTGGCCTGGATCCTGGCCGCACGCGGGGCGCGCTGGCGGACCATGGCGAGGAACGCGGGGGAGGGGTCGATGGCCAGCACCTCGTACCCGGACTCGATCAGGATCTCGGCGAGGATGCCGCTGCCGCACCCGAGATCCACCACGACCCCCTCGTGGTGGCCGGCGGCGGCCAGCTCGTCGACCAGGGTGGTGGCCGCCTCGGCTGCCAGGTGCCCGGCGTGGGCGTCGTGGAAGGCCGCCAGGTCGGCGTCGTACATGCCGGGGATCGTGCCACGGTCCGCATGCCGCCCCGTGGAGGGCGCACGTCCCCCGATGTGCAGGTGGACCACCTGCGTGGCCGAAGTGCACATCGGCGCCGACCCGGCTCGTCTGGCTGAGCGGCCCCCGCCCCGCATGTACCATTCCTCGTCCCACCGCGGCCCGGTGGCCAAGTGGTAAGGCATGCGACTGCAACTCGCTTATCGCCGGTTCGATTCCGGCCCGGGCCTCTCAGCGATCGGCGTCGTCCAGCACGCACTTGACGTCCAGGATCGGGGTGCCGTCCACGGCCTCCAGCGCGTCCACCGCGACCCGGAGCCCGTCGATCCCGGTCACCCGGACGCGGTGCAGCCCGATCGGGTTCGGTCTGGCGGGGGAGCGGTCGCGAACACGCCCGTGAGGGGCCGGGCGTCGTCCCCGCGGGGGTGGACGACCAGGACGTCGCGCTCCGCCTGGTGCAGCCAGGTCAGCACCACCAGGGCGTCACCGACCGCAAGCCCGCGGAGCGCGTCACCGACCGCCTCGTCGAACACCAGCACCGCTGGCGGCGCCCCCTCGTCCGCCTGCATCGGCCCGACGGCCACGTCGACCAGGTCCGACTCGACGTGGCCGACGGGGTGCAGGTCCACGGGCGGGCGCCCGCCAGCGCCTACTCGACCTCGCGGCGGCGGCGCAGCCCGAACAGGGCGGCTCCGCTGACGGCCATCAGGCCGAGCGCCGGGATGACCAGGGTGGCGGTCGACCCGGTGTTGGGCAGGCCGGTCTGGGAGGTGGGGCTCGGGGTCGGCGTCGCGGCCTGGACGAACGCGGCGGCCACGCCGGCCTCGGAGCGGCCGAGGCTCAGCTCGATCAGCCCGTCGGTCTCGGTCTGGCTGAACTGGGAGGTGTCGACGCCGCGGAGGGCGGAGATGTCCACGCCGGCCGCCAGCACGCCCACGCCGAGGCCGTCTGCGGTGTAGTTCTCCGAGGTGCCGCCGACGGTGATGCAGGTCTCGACCGGGGTGCCCTCGAGGATGCAGGTCTGCTCGCTGCCGGTCTCGAGGTCGATCACGAAGCCGCCGGAGTCCTCGTCGGCCTGCATGAACGTCGAGGTGGGCAGCAGGTCCTCGATCGGGTTGCCGGACCCGTCCTCGGAGGGGGACTCCGACGGGGTGGGCTCCTCCGAGCCCTCCTCGCCGCCGCCGCCGAGCACGCCGCCCAACACGTCGTCGATGGGCAGCAGGTCGGTGACCTCGGGCGGCAGCAGGTCGAGGATGTCGCCGAGCGGCGTCTCCTCGATCGTGCCGGGGTCCAGGCCGGGCAGGCCGTCGAGCACGCCGGGCAGGAGGGTGATGCGGGCGATGGAGCCCTGCGCCTCCGCCGTCGCGCGGTTGCGCCCGTCACCGGACGCCTCGGCCGTCGACGGGGTGACCTCGATGATCGCGAGGCCCTCGGGGACCAGCGGGGTGGACTCGGGGGTCGGCAGGATCGTCAGGATCGCGCCGGCCGCCTGGGCCCGCGCGGACACGCGGCCGGCCTCGAACTCGCTGTCGCTGGCGGACTCGCCGCCCTGGATGCGCAGCAGCGGGGAGCTCGACAGGTCGCCGACCAGGCCGCCGAGGACGTCGAGCAGCCCGCCGACGACGCCGGACGGGTCGTTCTCGACGACCGGCTCGAGCGCGCCGCCGATGGCGCCCAGCCCGGCCGACAGCCCATCGGTGACCGGGGCGGGCAGCTGGCTCACGAGCGTCTGGGTGAGGGTGACGTCGGCGGTGATGCCGTTCGCGGTCGCCGCGGCGGACGGCTGGGCCGTCGTCGCGGCCTCGGCGGTGCCGACGGACAGGGTGAGGATCTGCTCGATCTGCTCGGGGGCCTCGGAGCCCAGGTCGAAGGACTGGACCTGGTTCGGGCCGGGGTCGCCGGGCGAGGTGGCGGTCGCGTTCTCACCGGCCGGCTCGGCCAGGCCGGCGGCCAGCGCGCAGGCGACGCCGTCGCAGTCGGCGGTCTCGCCGTTCGCGACGAAGCTGTCGGTCACGCCGGTGTTGAGCCCCTGGCCGGCGATGGTCAGCGCGAACGCCCGGGTGGCGCCCTGGCCGGCGTAGGTCAACGTCGAGCCCGCCGGCGGGTTCACCGTGCCCGTCGTGGACGTGGCGGTGGGGGAGGGGGAGGCCGTCGGCGACGTGGTCTCGGACGGGTCCGCGGTCGGCGACTCGGTCTCGGACGGCGACTCGCTGCCGGTCGGGTCCTCCGACGGCGATTCGGTCTCGGTCGGTCCCCCGGGCAGGCCGGTCGGCAGCTCCGTGGGCAGCTCCGTCGGAAGCGCTCCACCAGGGAGCGCCGCGGTCAGCAGGACGCCGACCAGGGCGGTCATCAGAAGCTTCTTCATGGACGTCGTGACCCCGATGCGGTCGGTACTGCGGCTCCAGCCCCTTCGCGAGGGGCCTGTCGGCGGGCAACCCCTCTCAACGACGAGAGGACCTGAGCGTTACGGAGGATACCGCGATGACCTTCCGGAGCGAGGACCAGAGGTCACACGAGGTAGGGCGACGCGTCGATGAACGGCCGCTCGAGCGCGCCCAGCTCGGTCGCCGGGTCGGCGCCGAACCAGAACTCCTCGGAGATCGCCCGCCAGTCGTTCCGGGCCTCGAGCATGGCGAGGATCGAGTTGATGCCCCACTGGATGCGGTTCAGCACCAGGTAGTCCGGCGGCAGGTTCAGCTTCCGCATCATGTCCAGGTAGCCGGCGCGGGGGTCGGAGGTGGCGGCGATCACCTCGCGGGCGAACTCCGGGGTGTAGGTGAACTCGCCGTGGCGCAGCACCGGCTGGTTGAACAGCTCGAACCAGCTGAGCAGCCGCTCCGGGTCGGGCTTGTTCGCCCCCGGCAGGAACCCGGCCTCGTCGAAGACCGCCATCAGCCCCTCGGCGTCGCGGGCCCACAGCGGCTCGAGCTGGCGGCGGATCAGCGCGCGGGTCTCGCTCGAGAACGTCTTCACCGACCCGAAATCGAGGAACACGACCGTCCCGTCGCCGGGGAACAGGTAGTTGCCGGGGTGCGGGTCGCCGTTGAACAGCCGGAAGCGGTGGAGGGACCCGAACGCGAACCGGTAGATCGCCTCGGCGTAGCGCTGCCGCTCACCCTCGTCGGCGACCTCGAGCATCGCCTCGAACGACCTGCCCTCGACGAACTCGCTGACCAGCACCCGGGGACGGCACCAGTCGACGTGGATCGCCGGGATGCGGATGAACGGGTGGCCGTCGTACCGCAGAGCGAACGCCTGCTGGTACTGGGCCTCGCGCTGGTAGTCGAGCTCGTCGGACATCCGGTCCCGCAGCTCGGCCATCAGCGGCTTGATCTTCAGGTTCGGCGCGACCACCTTCGCCATCGGCACCAGCAGCTCGGCGTTGTCGAGGTCGGACTCGATGGCCTCGGCGATGCCCGGGTACTGGACCTTCACCGCGACCTCGCTGCCGTCGGGCAGGGCCGCGCGGTGGACCTGGCCGATCGAGGCGCTGGCGATCGGGGTGGGGTCCCAGCGGGCGAACACGTCATCCGCCGGTGCGCCGTACTGCTCGGCGATGACCTCCTCGATCACGCCCACGTCGACGGGTTCGGAGGCCGCGCGCAGGCTGGCGAGCTCCTCGCGGTAGGCGTCGCGGATCTCGGGCGGCAGGTCCACGTCGACGAACGAGGCGATCTGCCCCACCTTCATCGCGAGGCCCTTCATCGAGCCGAGCAGCTCGGCGGCCTGGGCGGCGGTCTCGGCGTGGAAGGCCGACTCGGCGCCGTCACGGCCGGCCAGCTCGCGGAGGCGGGCGCCGAGCAGCCCCGCGCCGGCACCGGCCGAGAAGCGAGCCAGGTCGCGTCCCCGCGACATCCGGTCCCCGAGCGGTGGTGACGACGCGCGCCGGCGATCGGAGCGGTCTCGTGCCATGAGCCGCCATCATGCCCGTCGCACGCCCGGGGAACCCCCTGCACCCGCCGAGTCGCCCGAACCACCCGACGACGGGCGCGTAGGCTCGTCGGCTGCCATGCACGCCATCCTCCGCGGGGTCGACCACACCGAGCTCGGACGGACCGGGGTCACCTCCCCGGCGCCGGGGCTCGGCCTCGCGCTGACGCGCGGTCGCCACCTCAAGCGCTACAGCTACACCGACCCGAACGAGGACGTCGTGGCGACCTGCCGCGCCGACGGCCGCACCGCACTGGTGGTCGCGGACGGTCACAGCGGCCACACGGCCAGCCACGCGGCGGTCGCGTCGCTCCTCGACGCGATGGCGGACGGGGTCCCGGTGTGGGACCGGCGCGCTGCCGTGCTGGCCTACCACGCCGTGAACACCGCGATCGAGCGGGCGCGCGCCGCCGAGGGTCCGCCGTGCCACCGCAGCCGCACCACCCTCACGACGGCGGTGGTCGCCGAGGCCGCGGGCGGGGGCGACGGCAGCGCGCGCACCCTCACCGTCGCGTCGGTGGGGGACTCCGCGGCGTTCGTCATCCGCGGCCGGGTGGTGCACCGGATCGGCCGGGACCGCCACCACTTCCTGGGTGAGCACCTCTCGGCCCCCCAGGTCGCCGGGGCGCTCGACTACGACCACGTGGCCCTCGAGTCGGGCGACGTCGTCGTGGTGGTCAGCGACGGGTTCACCAACTTCGCCGACCCCGCCGTGCTCGCAGACGCGGTGGACGCCGATCCGGTGCAGACCGCCGGCCGCATCGTCGAGGCCGCCGGCGACGGCGGGGCGGGGGACAACGTCGCCGTGGCCGTCCTGCAGCCCGCCGCACCCGCGCCCGCCCGACCCCCCCCACCCAGGAGCAGCTGATGGCCGACCCGACCGACCACGCGCTCGCCCGCCGCCTGGCCGAGGAGGCCGGGCGCATCCTCCTCGGGATCCGCGAGGCCCACCCGGACCCCGCCGCCCGTCGCCAGGCGCTGACGGACGCCGGCGACGCGGGCGCCCAGCGGTTCCTCGCAGCCCAACTCGCCGCGGCGGTGCCCGACGACGCGGTCCTCAGCGAAGAGGCCGTGGACGATCGCGACCGCCTGGACGCCGAGCGGGTGTGGATCATCGACCCGGTCGACGGGACCCGCGAGTTCGGGGAGCCGCCGCGGGACGACTGGGCCGTCCACGTGGCGCTGTGGGAGCGCGCCGCCGACGACGTGACCGCCGGCGCGGTCGCCCTGCCCGCGCTCGACCTGGTCCTCGCCACCGACGCGCCCCCGCGGCTGCAGGCGGCACACGACGGCCCACCCCGGGTCGTCGTCAGCCGATCCCGGCCGCCCGCCCAGGCCGAGCAGGTCGCCGAGGCCCTCGGCGGGCAGCTGGTCGCGCTCGGCAGCGCCGGCGCCAAGGCGATGGCGGTGGTCCGCGGGCTCGCGGAGGTGTACGTCCACGCCGGCGGGCAGTACGAGTGGGACTCCGCCGCACCCGTCGCCGTCGCCCGCGCCGCGGGGCTGCACTGCAGCCGGATCGACGGGTCGCCGTTGCGCTACAACCAGGCGGACACCTACCTGCCGGACCTGCTCATCTGCCGGCCCGAGCTGGCCGCGCCGGCGCTCGCCGCCATCGGCTGAGACAGCCCGTGCTCGAGATCAGCGCCACCGGCGTCGTCCCCGCCCCTCCCGCGGCGGTGTGGTCCGACATCGCCGACGCCGACGCGTTCGCCAGCTGGTACGCGTTCTGCGACGCCGTCGAGACCCCCGAGCCGGACGTCCGCGTGCTGATCGGGTCCTGGGGCGCGCAGCGGTCGGCGGTGACGACCCGGGTCACCGCATCCGACCCGCCGCGGCGGTTCGCGTGGACCCACGTCGCCGAGACCCTCGACGGGCGGGCGGCCCCGACCCTCGCGATGGACACGACCGTCGAGATCGACCTGGAGCCGGTCGGGGACGGCACGGAGGTGACCATCACCTCCCGCCAGCAGGCCGCCGGCTGGTGGCAGCGCGTCCTGATCCGGCTGCTCGGCCGCCGCAAGGTGGCGAACATGCTGGAGCAGTCCCTCACCGTGCTGGCTGCACGGCACCGCTAGGTCAGCGAGCGCCCAGGTCGTCCCAGCCGGGGTAGCCGCCCTCGTCGGCGACGAAGCCGTAGGGGTAGTCCGGCATCGGCGGGGTCGACAGCACGGTCAACGTGCCCATCTCGACGTCGCCGAGGGTCACGTCCAGCGAGCCGAGGTTGTCCTCCAGCTGCTCGACGGTGCGGGCGCCGAGGATCACCGACGTGACGCCGGGCCGCTGGCGGACCCAGGACAGCGACACCTGGCTGGCGGAGGCGCCGCGGCCGCCGGCGATCGCCTGGACGGCGTCGATGATGTCCCACGTCCGCTCGGTGTTGCGGCGGTCCCACGCCTCCACGCCGCGCTCGGGGTCCTCGCCCAACCGGGTGGCGCCCGACGGCCGGTCGTCCCGGCGGTACTTGCCGGTCAGCCACCCGCCGCCGAGGGGGGACCACGGCAGCACGCCGACGCCCTCCTCGAGGCACTGGGGCAGCACCTCGAGCTCGATGCCCCGCTCGAGCAGGTTGTACTGGGGCTGCAGCGACACCGGCCGCGCCCACCCCTCGGCCTCGCTCAGCCGCAGGATCCGCTGCAGCTGCCAGCCGGTCACGTTGGACCAGCCGACGTGGCGGACCTTGCCGTCGCGGACGAACCCGTCGAGGGTCTCGAGCGTCTCGGCGAGCGGGGTCCGCGGGTCCCAGCAGTGCACCTGGTACAGGTCGACGTGGTCGGTGCCGAGACGGCGCAGGGAGGCGTCCAGCGCCCGGGTGAGGTGGCGCCGCCCGGCGCCGGCGTCGAGCGGCGAGTCGCCCATGGCGAAGCGCCCCTTCGTGGCGATGACGACGTCGTCGTGGTGGCCGCGGTCGGCGATCCACCGGCCGATGATCGACTCCGACGTCCCGCGGGTGTACACGTCGGCGGTGTCGATGAACGTGCCGCCGGCGTCGACGAAGCGGTCCAGCTGGGCGTGGGATCCCGCCTCGTCGGTCTCCGCCCCGAACGTCATCGTGCCCAGGCCCAGGACGCTGAGGCGCAGGCCGCTCGCTCCACAAGCTCGGTGCTCCATGGGACGACCCTAGCCGTCGAAAAGGCCGCGGAAGCCGTCGAGGGACTCGGGGTTCGCCAGGGCGTCCGCGTTGTCGACGGCGCCGCCGGAGAGCACCGTCCGGACGGCCTTCTCCACCTTCTTGCCGCTGAGGGTGTAGGGGATGGCGGGCACGGCGTGGATGTGGCGGGGGACGTGGCGCGGGGTGGTGGCCTGGCGGATCCGGCTGGCCAGCCGCTGGCGCAGCTCGTCGGTCAGCGCGATCCCCTCCGCCAGCTGGACGCACAGGACGACCTCGGTGTCCCCGTCGTGCTCGCGGCCGACGAC
Source organism: Euzebya sp. (assembly GCF_964222135.1). Classification (NCBI taxonomy): domain Bacteria; kingdom Bacillati; phylum Actinomycetota; class Nitriliruptoria; order Euzebyales; family Euzebyaceae; genus Euzebya; species Euzebya sp. The sequence goes on along the minus strand of NZ_CAXQBR010000030.1, from coordinate 19,472 downwards.
GATCGAGTCGACGACCTCCTCCACGCCGTCGATCGCCCGGTAGATCTCCGCGGTGCCGATCCGCACCCCGCCGGGGTTGAGGGTCGTGTCGGAGCGGCCGTGGATGACCACCCCGCCCTCGGGTCGCAGCTCGATGAAGTCCCCGTGGGTCCACACGCCCGGGTGCTGGGCGAAGTAGGCGTCGTGGTAGCGGCTGCCGTCCGGGTCGCCCCAGAACCCGATCGGCGTCGACGGGAACGGCTGGGTGCACACCAGCTCGCCCTTCACGCCGACCTCGACGGGGCGGCCCTGCTCGTCGACCGCCTCGACGGCCATGCCGAGGGTGCGGGCCTGCAGCTCACCGCGGCGGACGGGGAGGGTGGGGACCCCGCCGGCGAAGCAGCCGAGCAGGTCCGTGCCGCCGCTGACCGAGGCCAGCTGGACATCGGCGGCGACGTGGGCGTACACCCAGTCGAACTGCTCGGGGGTCAGGGGCGCCCCGGTGGACAGGACCGCCCGCAGGGAGGAGAGATCGGCCTCGGCGGCCGGCTCCAGCCCGGCTGCCTGGCAGGCCGCCAGGAACTTGGGGCTGGTCCCGAAGTGGGTGATGCCGAGCGCGGGCACCAGCCGCCACAGCACCCCGGCGTCCGGCGTGGTCGGCGACCCGTCGTACAGCACGACGGTCGCGCGGCTCGCGAGAGCGCTGACCAGCCAGTTCCACATCATCCACCCGCAGGTGGTGAACCACATGATCACGTCGCCGGGCCGCAGGTCGGTGTGGAGCTGGTGCTCGACGAGGTGCTTGACGAGGCTGCCGCCGTGGCCGTGCACGATCGACTTCGGCACCCCCGTCGTGCCGGAGGAGTACATGATGAACAGCGGGTGGTCCGCGGCCACCGGGGTGAACGTCGGCTCGGTCGGCCCGTCGGCCACCACGTCGACGTAGTCGTGGCGGGCCGGCCCGGACGTGCCGTCGGGGAGGTCCGGACCCGCCAGGTCCAGGCCGACGCCCGCGAAGTCGACGACCAGGACGTGGCCGAGGGTCGGCAGGGCGGCGACGACGTCGGCGACCTTCCCGGCGAGGGCGTGGATCCGCCCGCCGTAGGTGTAGCCGTCGGCGACGACCAGGACGGCCGGCTCCACCTGGGCGAAGCGGTCGACGACCCCCTGGACGCCGAAGTCCGGCGACGTCGAGGACCAGACGGCACCGAGGCCGGTGGCGGCCAGCATGATCACGAGGGTCTCGACGGCGTTCGGCATGACCGCACAGACCCGGTCGCCCGCGGACACACCCATGTCGGTGAGGGCCACCTGCACGCGGGCGACGTCGCGTCGCAGGTCCGCGACGGTGAACCGGCGCGGCTCCCGCCCCTCACCGGTGGCGATGACCGCCAGGTCGTCGGGGTCGCCGGCGAGGAGGTTCTCCGCGTAGTTCAGCTGGGCGCCGGGGAACCAGCGGGTGCCGGGCAGGCCCGACCCCTCGGTGATCGCGTCGGGCGGCCGGGCGGCGACGACGCCGAGCCGGTCCCAGGCCGCGGCCCAGAACGCGTCGGGTTCGGCGATCGACCACCGCCACAGCCGGTGGTAGTCCACCGTGCCGTCGTCGTCGGCCAGGCCGCAGGCGGTGGCGAAGGCGGCGAGGTTCGTCGCGGCCGCCGCCTGCGGGTCGGGGGTCCACAGGATCGGGTTGGCGCTCATCCGCCTCGGGAGGCTAACGGCTCGGCGCCCCCCGGGTCGGGTCAGCCGCCGTAGCTCAGCACGTCGCAGCGCACCTGCGCGACCCCGTCGGCCTTCATCCCCAGCACGTCGGCCGCTGCCGACGACACGTCGAGCACCCGGCTCGAGTGGTACGGGCCGCGGTCGTTGATCCGCACCTCGACCGACTGCCCGTTGGCCAGGTTGGTCACGCGGACGATCGAGTCGAACGGCAGGGTCATGTGGGCGGCGGTCAGCTGGCTGGGGTCGAACCGCTCGCCGTTGGCGGTCTGGTTGCCCTCGAGGCCCGGGCCGTACCAGGACGCCTCGCCGGTGAAGGTCTCCTGGACCGCCGGCTCGGCCGGGGGCGGGTCCTCGGCGGCCATCGGCTGCTCGGCGCGGTCGGCCTCGCCGTCCGCCGGGGGCGGCACGGCGGGTGCCGGCTCGTCCTCGATCGCGGCGGCGAGCTGGGCCACGACGTAGTCGTCGGCGGAGGCCGGGCCGCCGACCACGACGCCGGAGTCGAGGCGGTCGGCGTTCGCGCGGAGGAACTGCTCGCTCGCGGCCGGCAGGCGGTCGCGCGGCGGGACCAGCAGCAGCGGCGCGCGCAGGCTCGCGGCGAGCGACCCGGCCGCCAGCGCGTCGGGGTAGGCGCGCCCCGAGGCGAACACCGCAGGGCGGGCACCGGGGTCGAAGCGCTCGAGCGCGTCGGCGGCGAGGGCTGCCGAGGTGTCGTAGCGCGAGTCCTCGACCACCCGCCGCGTCGCGTAGCCCAGGTCGCGGAGGCGCGACTCGACGGCCGGGGCGACGACGGTCTCGCCCCCGAGGATGATGACCTCCTCGGCCCCGAGGGCGCCGAGCGACGCCTCGGTGGCGGCGGGCAGCGCCTCGGGGCGGGTCAGCAGCGTGGGCACCCGGTCGGGCGTCGCCGCCAGCGCCCCGCTGGCCACGGCGTCGGGCCAGGCGCGGTCCGGGTCGTCGTGCTCGCCGAGCGCGAGGACGACCTCGCCCGTCGCGGACGGCCCCGCGGCCTCGGCGATCCGGCCGGCCGTCTCGTAGCGGTCCTGGCCGGACAGCCGACGGGTCATGTAGCCGAGGTCGGCAAGCTGGCCCTCGACGGCGTCGGAGACCACCTGCGGCCCGCCGAGGATCCACACCGTGTTGACGCGGAGTCGCGCGAGCTCGTCGGCGACCGCCTGCGGCAGCGCGTCGGGACCGGTCAGCAGCAGCGGCGCGTCCAGCCGGTTCGTCAGCGCGCCGGCCGCGAGGGCGTCGGGGAAGGAGAAGGCCGTCGCCAGCACCGCGTCGGTGGCGTGCTGGCGGTAGTCCTCTGAGGCCTCGACCGCGGTCTGGATGCGGTCCTCGCCCGCGGTGCGGCTGATGGGGGAGTCGGCCGCCGCGGGGGCGGCGGCCAGCGGCAGCGCGAGCACGGCGACCAGGATCGCGCGCAGGGCTGCCCGGAGGGTGGAGGTCATGGGGGGTTGGGGGTCGGCGTCAGGTCAACCACGTTGGGGCGTGGCGGCGCGCCGCAGGGGCCGCGCCTAGCTGGGTTCGACACCCGAACAGGGGGGAAGGAGGGTGAAGCCGCAGTCGAGGTGTGGACTGTGCCGACTGGTACGAGGTCGTACAAGCCGCTCACGTCGTCCAGACGGTCACCTGTACCGTCGGACGGGAGGCGGTCCTTGTGCGGGCGTCGGCGGTGCGGTCGTCGGGTCCCCCCCGACCCCGATCAGCTCTTCGCCGGCTTGACCGCGAGGACCGGGCAGTCCGCGCCGAGCAGGATGTCCTGGGCGTTCGAGCCGAGCACCAGCTTGCCGACCGGGGAGCGGCGGCGGACGCCGATGACGATCAGGTCGACGGCCTCGTCGCGGGAGAACTCGAGCAGGTCGTTGCCCGGCGCGTTGCCCCGGACCAGCTCCCGGATCTCGTGGTCGACACCGTCGGCCTCCAGGCGCGCGGCCACCGCGTCGAGGGCCTTCTTGTACTCGGGCAGCTGGTCCTCGTCGCGGCCGCCGCCGACCAGTGAGTGGACGACGACCAGGCGCGCGTCACGGAGCTTGGCCTCCGCGATCGCGGCCTCGAGCGCCGCCTCCCCCTCCGGTGTCGTGATGAACCCGACCAGCACCTTCATGTCCTGCATCTCCTCTGTGGGGTGGTTGTCGACGTCGAAGGGTACGGCCTGGCGGACGCGGGGTGTGCGAGACTCGCGGCCGGGGGATCACCGAGGAGACCGCTGCGCAGAGGAGGGCACATCGGTGCACAAGGACTTCACGCTCATCCCCGACGACCAGCCCGGCGTGCTGGCGCGCCTCGGCGAGGCCTGCGGCCGGGCCGACATCTCGATCGAGGGCCTCAGCGCCTTCACCGGGCAGGGCAAGGGGGTCGTGCACGTCCTCGTCCCCGACGCCGAGCACGCCCTCGAGGTCCTGGCCGAGGCCGGCCTCGACGTCCGCGCGGCCCGTGACGTCGTGGTGGTCGAGATCGCCGACCAGCCCGGCGCGATGGGGGAGATCTGCCGGTCGGTCGCCGACGCGGGCATCAACATCGAGCAGGCCTACCTGGCCACCGGCGGGCGGATGGTGATGGTCGTCGACGACGTCGACCGCGCTCGCGAGCTGCTCGGCGTCCCGTAGCCGACGGCGGCCGCGCGATGCACACCTCACTCAGCCAGCTCTGCGAGGCGCTCGAGCACGCGCTGCCCGAGGAGCGGGCCGCCAACGCCTGCGCGCTCGCCCTCGCCACCTACCGCCGCCTGCCGGGCGGGGACCTGTCCCGGCTCGACACCGACCTGGCGGTGCGCCGGATCAGCCGTGCGCTCGACGCGTTCGAGGAGGGCACCGCCGACGACCCGACGATCCGGGTCGAGGCGGTCGACGGCACCACCCTGGTGCACATCCACCTCACCGACGGCCCGTTCGTGCTGTCGACGATCACCGAGGAGCTCCACCGGCTGGGGCTCGAGCCCCTCGACCTCGCCCACCCGGTCGTCGGGGTCGTGCGCGATGCCGACGGGGCGCTGCGCGAGATCACGTCGGCCCGCGACGCCGACCACCGCGAGACCTACCTCGCCCTCGACCTGCAGACCGAGCTGGGGGAGCGGTCGCGGACCCGCGTCGCCGAGCACCTGCACCGCGTGCTGGCCGACGCCCTCCACGTCGTCGGGGACTTCCACGACATCCGGTCGGCCGTCGAGCGGATCATCGACGAGGCGAGCGGCTGGGGCGACGCCGCCGCGCCCTTCGACGGGGACCCCGACGAGCTCGTCGCGTTCCTCCGCTGGCTGCTCGACGACCACTTCGTGTTCCTCGGCTACCGGCGCTACGACGTCCGCGACGACGCGGTCACGGTGGGGGAGGGGTCGGGCCTCGGCCTGCTCCGCGACGAGGGGGAGTCCCGCTTCGCCGACCCGGTCAAGGTGGCGGACCTGTCCGGGGTCATGCGCGCCCACGTCGCCGCCGGCGGCCCGCTGCTCCGCATGACCCGGACCGCGCGCAGCTCGACGGTCCACCGCCAGGTCCGGATGATGGACATCGGGGTCCCCCGGCTGGACGGCGACGGGGCGGTCGTCGGTCGGCACCGGCTGATCGGCCTGCTGGCGCAGAAGGCGTTCGTCGAGCCGGCGTCGAAGATCCCGGTGCTGCGCCGCAAGCTCGGCGCGATCCTCGACGCCGAGGACGTCGTCGACCACTCCCAGGACGAGCGGGCGCTCCGGACCCTCTTCGACGCGTTCCCGAAGCAGGAGCTGTTCGAGTCCGACACCGAGCACCTGCGCGACTCGCTCGTGTCGCTGATGGACCTCGGCCGGCACGGCGACGTCCGGGTGATGCTGCGGCCGGAGGAGTCCGGGCACTCGACGTCGGCGCTGGTCACCGTGCCCCGCGAGCGGTTCAGCTCAGAGCTCCGGGAGGACATCCAGCAGCTGATCGCCGAGCGGGTCGGCGCCCAGTCCGTCAGCTACCAGCTGTCGATGACGGAGCGGGACCAGCCGCTCATGCACTTCACCATGCGGCTGCGCGAGGGGGAGTCGGCCCGGCCGGTCGACGTCGACGCCCTGCAGCAGGAGATCGTGGTCCTGACCCGCTCCTTCGCCGACACCCTCGTCGACGCCCTTGCCGGCGACGGCGGGCCCGTGGGCGACCGGGCTGCCGCCCGTCGGTGGGCCGACGCCCTGCCGGCCACGTACACCCAGACCACGGCGGTGGAGACCGCCGTCGAGGACGTCCGCCAGCTCGTGTCCCTCGACGGTCCCGAGGCGGTCCGGATGCGGCTGGCCGCCCCCGCGGCGGACGACGACGCCGACCTGCTGCGCTTCCGGCTCTCGAAGGCCGGCGAGGGGGTGGAGCTCTCGGGCTTCGTGCCCGTGCTCGAATCCCTCGGCCTGGTGGTGGTCGAGGAGCACCCCTACGAGCTGCGTGACACCCCCGTCGCCGACGAGGTCCACCTGCACGACTACGGGGTGCGGTGCGAGACCGCGGTCGACGTCGATGCGGACGGGCCACGCATCGCCGCGGCGGCCCACGCGATGTGGGAGCAGCGCGCCCAGGTCGACAGCCTCAACCGGCTGGTGACGAGCGCCGGCATGGACGTCGGCGAGGTCGTCGTGCTGCGGGCCTACCGGCGCTACCTCCGCCAGATCGGGACCACCTACACCGAGGCGACGACCAACGAGGCGCTGCTCGAGCACCCCGACGTGGCGCGGGCGCTGATCGCCTACGTCGACGCCCGCTTCGACCCCGACGGGCCGGCCGACCCCGAGGCGCGCGAGGCGGCCGCGTCGGACGCCCGCCAGGCCGTGGTCGACGCGCTCGACCAGGTCACCCGCCTGGACCAGGACCGCATCCTCCGCTCCTTCCTCGGCGTCATCGACGCGACGCTGCGGACCAACCGCTGGCGTGACCGGCCGTGGCTCGCCCTCAAGGTCGACCCCTCCCGCGTGCCGGGCGTGCCGAAGCCCGTGCCGTTCCGCGAGGTGTTCGTCTACTCCCCGCGGATGGAGGGGGTGCACCTCCGCGGCGGACCGGTCGCCCGCGGCGGGCTGCGCTGGTCCGACCGCATGGACGACTTCCGGACCGAGGTCCTCGGCCTGATGAAGGCCCAGGTGGCGAAGAACGCGGTGATCGTCCCGACCGGGTCGAAGGGCGGGTTCGTGCTGAAGCAGCGCCCGACGGACTCCGCACAGCTCGCCGAGGAGGTCGAGGCGCAGTACCGGGTGTTCATCCGCGGTCTGCTCGACGTGACCGACGACATCGAGGGCGACCGCATCGTCGCGCCGGACCGCGTCGTCCGGGCCGACGGCGACGACCCGTACCTCGTCGTCGCACCCGACAAGGGGACCGCGGCGTTCAGCGACGTCGCCAACGCGATCAGCGAGGAGTACGGCTACTGGCTCGGCGACGCGTTCGCGAGCGGCGGGTCGAGCGGGTACGACCACAAGTCGATGGGCATCACCGCCCGGGGCGCCTGGGTGGCGGTGCAGCGGCACTTCCGCGAGCTCGGCGTCGACGTCCAGACCGAGCCGTTCACCGCCGTCGGCGTCGGCGACATGTCCGGCGACGTGTTCGGCAACGGGATGCTGCGCAGTCGCACCACCCGCCTCGTGGCCGCGTTCGACCACCGGGACATCTTCATCGACCCGGCCCCGGACCCCGGCCCGGCGTACGACGAGCGCCGCCGCCTCTACGAGACGCCCCGGTCGTCCTGGCAGGACTACGACCGCGACCTCATCTCCCCCGGCGGCGGCGTCTGGTCGCGGACCGCGAAGGTCGTGCCGCTCAGCCCCGAGGCCCGCGAGGCCCTGCGGGTCGACGCGGAGGAGCTGAGCCCCCCCGAGCTGATCCGGGCCATCCTGGCCGCCCCGGCCGACCTCCTGTGGTTCGGCGGGATCGGCACCTACGTCAAGGCCCGGGAGGAGAGCCACGCCGACGTCGGCGACCGCGCGAACGACGCCGTCCGGATCGACGCGGACGAGATCGGCGCCCGGGTGGTCGGTGAGGGCGGCAACCTGGCGATGACCCAGCGGGGCCGGATCGCCTACAGCCGGCGCGGCGGCCGCTGCAACACCGACGCGATCGACAACGTCGCCGGGGTCAACACCTCCGACCGCGAGGTGAACCTGAAGATCCTGCTCGGCCAGGCCATCGAGGACGGCCTGCTCGACGAGGCAGATCGCGACGACCTGCTCGCCAGCCAGACCGAGGAGCTGGCCGACCAGGTGCTGCGCGACAGCTACCTGCAGACGTGGGCGGTCAGCCAGGAGCTCCACGCCGCCCCCGGCGGGATGGGCGGCTACGAGATGCTGATGAGCCGCCTCGAGTCCCGCGGGCGGCTGGACCGCGACGTGGAGGTGCTGCCGGATCCGGCCGAGATCGACCGGCGGCAGGACCAAGGCGCCGGCATGACCCGTCCGGAGCTGTGCGTCCTGCTGGCGTACGCGAAGATCGATCTGTCCGAGGCGCTGCTCGCCTCCGACGTCATCGACCAGCCCGAGTTCGACGAGGTCCGGACCCGCTACTTCCCGACCCCGGTGGCCGAGCGGTTCGGGGACCTGCCCGAACGCCACCGCCTGGGTCGCGAGCTGGTGGCCACCGTCGTCGCGAACGACCTGTGCAACCGGCTCGGCATCACCTGGGCGACCCGCACCGCGGGTGATCTCGGCTGCGACGTCGCCGAGGTCGCCGGCGCCTACTGGCTGGCCCGTGAGGTGATCGACGCCGACGGCCTGTGGCGCGAGGTGGAGGGGCTCGACGCCCGCACCGACCCGGTCCTGCAGCTCGAGCTGAAGGCGCGGGTCGACTGGCTCGTCGACGCGTTCGCGCGGTCCTACGTCCGCATGGGACGGGTGGCCGACATCAGCGCCGCCGTCGCCGACGACCGTCCGCTCTTCCGCGACCTCGCCGAGCGGACCGCGAAGGCCGACCTCCGCGAGCAGCGCCGGTCGATCCGCGAGGCCGCCGAGCGGTGGATCGACCTCGGCATCGACGAGGAGGTCGCCACCCGCATGGCCGCCCTGCCGGCGCTCATGCTGGTGCCCGGGATCGCGGTGACCGCCCGCTCGGCGCACCGGTCGGTCGCGGACTGCGCGGCGGTGTACGAGGGTCTGGCCCGGCACCTGCCCCTCGAGCAGCTGAACGCCGGGTTGATGGCCTACGAGCCGCACGGCCGGTGGCAGCGCGGGCAGCACCGCGGCCTGATCGACGACCTGCGCGGCATCCACCACACCCTGGCCCGCCAGGCCATCGCCGAGGACGCGGGCACGGGTGACGACGCCGACCCGGCGGAGGTGGTGGAGCGCTACCTCGCCGCCCGCGAGGACGCGGTGGCACAGGCCGGCGACATCGCCCGCCAGGTCCGGTCCCAGACCGACTCGGACCTCGACGCCCTCGCGGTGGCGGTCCGCGCCCTGGGGCAGATCATCGCCTGACCGCGAGCGCCGGAGCGCCTACCGCTGCTCGATCGGGGTGTAGTCGCGCTCGGAGGAGCCCTTGTAGATCTGGCGGGGACGGCCGATCCGCTTCTCCGGGTCCGCCATCATCTCCTTCCACTGGGCGATCCAGCCCGGCAGGCGGCCGATGGCGAACATCACGGTGAACATCTCCACCGGCAGGCCCATCGCCCGGTAGATCAGGCCCGAGTAGAAGTCGACGTTCGGGTAGAGCTTCCGCTCGACGAAGTAGTCGTCGCTGAGCGCGACCTCCTCGAGCTCCTTCGCGATCTCGAACAGCGGGTCGTTCGGCGCGAGCTTCTGGAGGATCTTGTCCGCGGTCTCCTTGATGATCGTCGCCCGCGGGTCGAAGTTCTTGTAGACGCGGTGCCCGAAGCCCATCAGCCGGAACGGGTCGTCCTTGTCCTTCGCCCGGTTGATGAACGACGCGGTGTCGCCGTCGGCGTCGCGGATCTCGCTCAGCATCTCGAGGACCGCCTGGTTGGCGCCACCGTGCAGCGGACCCCACAGCGCGTTGATGCCGCTCGCGATCGCCGCGAACATGTTGACGTTCGTCGACCCGACCAGGCGGACCGCCGAGGCGGAGGCGTTCTGCTCGTGGTCGGCGTGGAGGATGTAGAGCAGGTCGAGGGCCTTCGCGATCTCCGGGTCGACCTCGTACGGCTCGGCCTTCACCCCGAACATCATGTGGAGGAAGTTGGCCGGGTAGCTCAGCTTGTTCCAGGGGTAGATGTACGCCTGCCCGATCGACTTCTTGTACGACCACGCGGCGATCGTCGGCAGCTTCGCCATCAGCCGGTAGATGCTGACCTCGACGTCGCGCTCGTCCAGCGGGTCGTAGTGGTCCTGGTAGAAGGTGCTCAACCCCGCGGTCGCAGCGGACAGGATCGCCATCGGGTGGGCGTTCTTCGGGAACGCGTCGAAGAACTGCCGCATGTCCTCGTGCAGCAGCGTGTGGATGGTGATCTGGTGGGTGAAGTCGTCCAGCTCCGCCTGGGTCGGCAGCTCCCCGAAGATCAGCAGGTAGGCGACCTCGAGGAACGTCGAGTGCTCGGCGAGCTGCTCGATCGGGTAGCCGCGGTAGCGGAGGATGCCGGCCTCGCCGTTGAGGTACGTGATCTCGCTCGCGCAGGACGCGGTCGACGCGAACCCCGGGTCGTAGGTCGTCAGGCCGGTCGCGCCGCGGAGCCCCGAGGAGTGGATGCCCCGCTCACCCTCCGTCCCCGTGATCACAGGGGCCTCGAAGGCATCCCCGTTCAGCTCGATCCTGGCGTGGTCTGTCATCGCGTGAACCTTCTCTGGGTGGTGGGTGACGCTCGGCCCGGCGTGGTCGGCGGGTCGCGCCGACCGCCTGCGCAGGCTAGCGGATGGGCGCGCGGATCAGTGAGCCGATACCTACCCGCAACACCGGGCTGGCACGCTTGGGGCGATGTCCGGGACCTCGTTGGCCGACGCGCTCCGCGCACACCTGGAACGGCTGTACGACCCCGCTGGCGCCCGGCGTGCGCTGGAGGGCCTGCTCAGCGTCTGCGCGACCCACGCCAGCCCGCCGCGGCCCGGCGACCTGGACGAGCGCGACGTGTGGCTGATCGCCTACGCCGACCACGTGCTTGAGGAGGGCCGCCGTCCGCTGCAGGCCATGGCGTCGCTGCTCGCCGACGAGCTGGCCGACGTCGTCGACGGCATCCACCTGCTGCCGTTCTTCCCCTGGACCTCCGACGACGGGTTCGCCGTCGTCGACCACCTCGCGGTCGACCCGGCGATCGGCACCTGGTCCGACGTCGAGGCGATCGCCGCCGACCGGCGGGTGATGCTCGACGCGGTCGTCAACCACGTCAGCGCATCCAGCCGCTGGGTGCGGGAGTGGTGCGCCGGCGAGCGGGACGGCTGGGTCCTCGAGGTGCCCGAGGCCTTCGACGTCGAGCGGGTCGTGCGGCCGCGCACCTCGCCGCTGCGGACGGCGTTCGAGGGGCCGGACGCGATGCCGCGGTTCGCCTGGACGACGTTCGGACCCGACCAGGTCGACCTCGACTACGCCAACCCCGACGTGCTCGTGGCGATGACCGAGGTCCTCCTCCGCTACGCCGCGCACGGCGCGTCGGTCATCCGCCTGGACGCCGTCGGGTTCCTCTGGAAGACCTCGGGCACGACGTGCATCCACCTGCCGGAGACCCACGAGGTCATCCGCCTGTGGCGCACCGTGCTGGACGCCTGCGCGCCGGGCACGCTGCTGATCACCGAGACGAACGTCCCGCACGACGAGAACATCCGCTACTTCGGCGCCGGAGACGACGAGGCGCACCTCGTCTACCAGTTCCCCCTCGCCCCGCTGGTGCTGGCGGCGTTCACCTGGGGCAACGCCCAGGACCTCACCCGCTGGGCGGCGTCGCTCGCCGACCCCCTGCCGGGCACGGCGTTCCTCAACTTCCTCGGCTCCCACGACGGCATCGGCATGCGCCCCGCCGAAGGCCTCCTCTCCGCCGCCCAGGTCGAGGGGCTCTGCGACCTGGCCCGCGCCGCCGGGGGAGGGGTCAGCCACCGCGCCGCAGCTGATGGCTCGCAGACGCCGTACGAGCTGAACACGACCTACGTCGACGCGCTGATCGCCGTGGCGGACGACGGGCAGGGCGTCGCCCGGATCGCGGCGGCCCACGCCATCCTGTTGGCCCTCCAAGGCGTGCCGGGCATCTGGTTCGGCGCGCTGTTCGCGATCCGGAACGACCCAGAGCTGGTCCGGTCCACCGGCCGGCTCCGGTCGGTCAACCGGGCCCGGGTGGACCTGGGGGAGCTGCGCGACACCCTCGACCGGCCCGGCACCCTCCGCCAGGTCGTGTTCGAGTCGCTGTGCCGCCTGATCGCGCTCCGCCGCAGCCACCCGGCGTTCAGCCCGGCCAGCCCGCAGGTCGTCCTGCCTGCGCCCGGCTGGCTGTTCGCCGTCGTGCGGGGGGACCCGGGGCGACGGGTGCTCGTCGTCGTCAGCGTGTCCGACCGCGACCGCACCGTCCGCCCCGCCGAGCTGGCCGGCGGCGGGGTGTGGGTGGAGCGCCTCGGCGGCTGCGACGAGCCGGTCACCGGAGGGGACCCCCTGGTCCTGCCCCCCTACGGCGTCGCGTGGCTCGAGGAGCGCTGAACCCCGGGAGACTCTCGGTGCACTGACTCGGGTCAGCGCCGGCGTCGGCGTGGCCTCCTCGGGCGCTCCAGCCTGATCCCGCCTGCACTCCCGGGGACTCTCGGTGCACCGGCGCACCCAGGTGAACGGCGCTAGCTGCACCGAAAGTCGTCGGGGGAGGGGCGGGGCCGCCGGGGGAGGGTCGGGGCCGTCGGGGGAGGGGCGGGCTACGCCCGCCGCTGGGAGGCCATCGGCGGGCGCTCGACGATGGCGACCTCGGCCTCGGGGCGGACGCGGACCTGGCCGTCGCCCCCGCGGGCGAACTGCCGGTAGGCGTTGGGGAGGTCGCCGAGCCTGGCGCGGTCGGCCTCTGGCAGGCGGCGGAGCGCGGCCTGCAGCACCCCGAAGGCCATCCGGCTGAGGGCGGTGATGTCCTGGTTGCGGTGCACGCGGCGCTTGAGGTCGACCTGAGCGATCGCGTCGGCGCCACGCAGCAGGACCGTGTCGATCAGCATGCCGATCTCGACCCCGTAGCCGGTGAGGAACGGGATGGCCTCGAGCAGGTCGCGCCGGCCGGCGTACTCGCCGCTGAGGGGCTGGACCAGGCCGGCCAGCTCCGGCCAGAACAGGTTGAGGAGGGGGCGGGCGAGCAGCTCGGTGACACGGCCGCCGCCGGACGGGTGCATCATCCCGTCGAGCTCGATCGGGCGGTCGTAGAAGGCCTTCACGAGCGCGACGTCGGGGTCGAGCAGCAGCGGGCCGAGCAGGCCGCTGACGAACCGGGGGTCGGGGTTGCGGATGTCGGTGTCGACGAACACGACGATGTCCCCGCTGGTCACCGCCAGGCTGCGCCACAGCGCGTCCCCCTTGCCGAGGGCCCGCCCGAGCTCGGGGAACGCGCCCAGGGCGGTGTGGACCCGGGCGCCGGAGCTGGCGGCCACCTCCCCGGTGCCGTCGGTCGACCCGCCGTCGAGCACGACGACCTCGTCGACCAGCTTCCCGGCCAGCTCCATGACGGCCTGGATGACCCCGCCGATCGTGGGCGCCTCGTCGTAGGCCGGCAGCACGACGCTGACGGAGGTGTCGCCGGCCGTCTTGGCCTCGGCCAGCTCGTCGACGTCGAAGGCGTCCGCGTCGAACGTCCGCCGGGCGAACCAGCCGTCGACGTCGAAGGCCGGGATGTGCGGTCCGGGCGCGTGGGAACCCATGGGGCCAGGGTAGACGGGCCGTGTTACGGGACTGTGAGCGGCGACGGGGGGGTGGGCCGTCGCCGCACGCCGCGTCACTCGAAGGTGATCTGGCCCTCCATGCCGGCGGCGCGGTGCCCGGCGATGCTGCAGTAGTACGTGTAGTCGCCCGCCTCGATCGTGATCGGCGCCACGTCGATGCCGTTGGCGGCCTCGACCAGCACCGCGTCGTTCTGGAAGCCCTCGATCACGACGTTGTGGACCTGCCCGGTTGGGTTGTCGATGGCGACGACGACCTCGCCGGCGGGGCCGGTGGCGGGGGCGTCGGTGTAGATGAGCGCCTGCTCGTAGGACTCCCACACGAGGGCGCCCTCGGGGATCTCGGTCAGGGTCTCCTCGCCGCCACCCTCCCCCTCCTCACCGTGGTGGATCTCGCGGACGCCGACGGAGGCCGCGACGGCGCCAGCACCGACCAGGCCCAGCATGGCGACGACCAGGCCGACGGCGAGGGCGGGGGCGGCGATGGTCCGGGACCGCTCGACGACGAAGGCGATGACCAGCACGTAGGCGGCGGCGCCGACGGCGACCAGAACGCTGACGGACTCGGGGACGGCCAGAAGGATCCGCGACAGGCTCCAGGCGAACAGCAGGATCCCGCCGAGGATCGTGATCGGCATCACCAGCGGCGTGAAGACGCGGCGTCGGAAGTTCTCGTTCATCGGGTGGTGCGCTCCGGGGGGATCGTGGCTAGAAGCCCTGCGTGATGCCGTTGGAGCCGAGGAACCAGTCGGCGGTCACGACGGCGAACACCACGGCGGCCAGGGCGAGGCCGGCGATGAACAGGCGGCGCAGGACGGGGTGGTCGAACCGCAGGTGCATGAACCACAGGCCGACCAGCAGGAACTTCCCGACGGTGAGGACGATCAGGGCCGGGGTCGTCACCGACCGGCCCAGGCTGTCGCGGAAGACGTACAGCAGCACCTCGAGGGTGGTCATCACCGCGAGGATCCCGGCGATCTCGATGTAGGTGGACCGGCTCGGGTGGTCGTGGTGCTGCTCTTCTTGGTCTACGGCCATGGTGGGAGGTGCTCCTCTGCCCGCTACCCGACGGGGATCAGGTAGATGACGGTGAAGATGACGATCCAGACGATGTCGACGAAGTGCCAGTACAGCCCGACGAGCTCGACGGCCTCGGTGTTCTTGTGGCTGATCGAGCCGCGCAGCGACAGCGCCCAGAGCACCACCAGCATGACCACGCCGAAGGTCACGTGGATGCCGTGGAAGCCGGTCAGCATGAAGAACGCGGCGCTGAAGGGGCTGGTCTCGAGCTTGAAGCCCTCCTCGACGAAGAAGGCGAACTCGTACATCTGCCCGGACAGGAAGACCATGCCGAGCAGCGCGGTCGTCAGGATCCAGGTCTGGAAGGCCCGCATGTTCCGGCGCTGCAGCGCGTCGAGCGCGAGCACCATCCCGAGGGAGCTCATCAGCAGGATGAACGTCGACGCCGACGTGAACGGGATGTCGAAGATCTCGAGGGCGGTGGGGCCCTCGTTCGTGCGGTTCAGGTACAGCAGGTAGGTCGCGATCATCGCGCCGAAGAAGAGGCACTCGGACCCGATGAAGGTCCACATGCCGAGCTTCTCGTTGCTGATCCCGAAGTTCGTGGTGTGGCCGTGGTCGGGGACCTCGACCTCGTCCGGGGTGGTTCCGCCGGAGGCGGACGGTGTCATCGCGGACATCAGTGGTGCTCCTCAGCGCTGGGCTCGATCGCCCAGCCCAACATCGCGCCGACGGTGATGATCCCGCCGATGGCGAACAGCGTGATCATCGCGGCGCCCTGGAAGAAGACGCCGTAGGCGGCGATGGGCAGGCCGGCGGCGACGAACAGCGGGTACCAGGAGGGGTCGGGCATGTGGATGCCGAGCTCCTTCGCGGTCTTGCCGCTGACCTTGTCGCCGTACGGGCCGCCGGGGTTCTCCTCGCCCGCGGCGCCGGCGGGCACGCGGGTCGCGCCCGTCCCGCCCTCGTGGCCGGCGTACTTGCGGTACCAGAGCTCGTCGCGGTCGCTGATGACCGGGATCTGGTCGAAGTTGTGGACCGGCGGCGGCGAGGAGGTCAGCCACTCGACGCTGCGGGCATCCCACGGGTCGGCGCCGGCCGCCGGGTTCTTCCGGCTGATCCACACGTTTGCCATGAACACCAGGAACGACACTGCGATCACGACCGCGCCGACGCCGACCACGGCGTTCCAGAAGTTCCAGCCCATCCCGTCGGCGTAGGTGTAGTACCGCCGCGGCATGCCGTTCAGGCCGAGGATGTGCATCGGTCCGAACGTCAGGTTGAAGCCGATGATCATCAGCCAGAAGTGGATCTTGCCGACCTTCTCGTTGAGCAGGTGGCCGAAGGCCTTGGGGAACCAGTAGTAGATGCCGCCGAAGAGGCCGAACAGCGCGCCGCCGAACAGCACGTAGTGGAAGTGCGCGACGATGTAGTAGGTGTCGTGCTGCTGGGTGTTGTGGGGGACCAGGGAGTGGGTGACGCCGCTCAGGCCGCCGATGGTGAACATGCTCACCAGGCCGATGGCGAACAGCATCGGGGTGGTGAAGCGGATCTGGCCGCCCCACATCGTGCCGAGCCAGTTGAAGATCTTGATGCCCGTCGGCACCGCGATGAACATCGTCGTCAGGCCGAAGGCGGTGTCCGCGACCGGGCCGAGGCCCGAGGTGAACATGTGGTGGGCCCACACGCCCCAGCCGAGGAACCCGATCGCGATGCCGCTGAAGACGATGGCGGAGTACCCGAACAGCGGCTTGCGGCTGAACGTCGGCAGGATCTCTGACACGATCCCGAAGGCGGGCAGGATCATGATGTAGACCTCGGGATGCCCGAAGAGCCAGAACATGTGCTGCCACAGGACCGGATCGCCGCCCTGGAGGGGGTTGAAGAACGGGGCGCCCCAGCGGACCTCGAACATCATCTGCCACAGGGCGATGCCGATGACGGGGATGGCGAAGAGCAGCAGGAAGGCGACGACGAAGGTCATCCAGGTGAACACCGGCATGCGCATCAGCGTCATGCCCGGCGCCCGCATGTTGAGGATCGTGACGATGAAGTTCACCGCCGAGGCGAGCGACGCGATGCCGGCGATCTGCAAACCGAGGGAGTAGAACAGCGTCCGCGACATCTGGATCGACGCGACATCGGCGCCAAGGCTGGTCCCGGTCGGGTCCGGGCCGACGGCGGCCTGGGGGAAGTAGGACACCCAGGAGTTCGACGGCATGCCGTCAAAGAACACCGAGCTGTAGATGAACAGGCCCGCGGCGATCCACACCCACAGGCTGAGTGCGTTGATCCGGGGGAAGGCGACGTCGCGTGCACCGATCTGCAGGGGCAGCAGGAAGTTCATGAACGCTGAACCCAGGGGCATGACCACGAAGAAGATCATGGTCAGGCCGTGCATCGTGAAGACCTGGTTGTAGACGTCGGCCGACAGGATCTCGCCGTTCGGGCCGGCCAGCTGCGCGCGGATGGCCAGCGCTTCCAGGCCGCCGACGGCGAAGAACACCAGCGACGCGAACGCGTACATGATGCCGATGCGCTTGTGGTCGACGGTGGTCAGCCACGATCTCCACCCGGACGTCTCGACGGGGCGCCTGAAGAGGCCGCCGCGCCGCGGGGTGGTCGCGCCGGAGGGGTTCTCTGCGATCACGGTCATGGGTTACTCCAGGGTGCTGAGGTAGGCGATGAGCGCATCGACGTCCTCATCGGAGATGTTGGGGAACTGGGGCATCTGCGAGCCGGGCTTGAGGTCGGCTGAGTTGCGGATCCACTCCCGCAGGAGCTCGCGGGCCTCTTCCGGGTCCTCGACGGAGTTCCCGAAGGGCGAGTCGAAGATGTAGCCGGCGAACGCCTCGCGGCTGGCGAAGTGGGTCAGGTCCGGACCGACCCGGGACTCGCCGTTCTGGGGGTGGCCGGTGATGTTGTGGCAGGCCACGCAGGTCTGGGTGACGAAGGCCTCCTGGCCGGCGAGGGCCAGCTCGTCGGTCGGTTCGGCGGCGGGCTCGCGCTGGTTGGCGACCCACTCCTCGTACTCCGCCTCCTCGTGGGCGATGACGGTGAAGCGCATGTTGGCGTGGCTCAGGCCGCAGAACTCCGCGCAGTTGCCGGGGTAGATGCCGGGCTCGGCCGCCTCGATCCGCATCTCGCGGATCGCGCCGGGGACCCAGTCGCGCTTCCCGGCGAGGGAGGCGACCCAGAAGCTGTGCATGACGGGCGGGGTGCCGTACTGCGGGCCGGCGGGCTCGCTGCCGTCCAGGGTGAGGTAGACCTCGCGGCCGGCGGGGATGTGCAGCTCGTTCGCGGTGTAGAAGCCGGCGTCGGCGTCGGTGTACTCGAACTGCCACCAGTACTGCTTGGCCACCACGGTGACCATCACGGCGTCCTCAGCCGGTTCGTCGGCCAGCTCGAAGATGGTCTGGACCGTCGGGACGGCGATCGCGACCAGGATCAGCGCGGGCACCAACGTCCAGGCGATCTCGAGCTTGGTGTTGCCGTGGACCTGCTTGGGCAGCTGCTCCTGGCCACGGTCGCGGAAGCGCACGATGATGAACGCGAGCCCGGCGAACACGAGCACGAACACCGCGATCGAGATCGGGTACGCGATGTTCCACAGGTCGTCCTGGCGCTCGGCGACCGGTCCGAGGGGGGCCAGCGCGTTCGCCGGCAGGTCCCGCTGCGGGTCGGGGCCGGGGATGTTGGAGGTGCCGGTGCCGTCGAGGTTCGCCGAGCACCCGGACACCGCCAGGGCGACGGCGCTGAGCGCGAGGACGGCACGGGCCCGGCCGGCCCTCAGTGCTCGCCCAAGGGGGCGGCCGCCCCCTTTCGAACCCCCATCCGCGGTCCTGCGCTCCAGCGGTGTGCTCGGACCGCTGAAGCGCCGGCGCAGGGTGGTGGACCTCATCGTGGGGAACGTCTCCTTGGCGGTCGTCGTGGGCACCGGGGCTCGCGGCCCGTCGGGGGGTGGTGGTGCCACTGGTCGCGGTCGGTCAGGGGTCTGCTCGTGACGAGGACGGACATGGCGTCGTCTTCGACGTCGCGTCCCCGGCGGCCCCGAGCGGGTGCGGTGCACATCGCCAGATTCTTGCACATGACCTCCGGAGGTGCCCAACAGCACCCCCGTTGCCGTGTCCGGCGGGGGCCGGTCACCCGGTGGATCGACTTGGTGGATCCCTCCCGCGCACGCATGCTCGGGCGACGTGGAGTCCTCCGTCGATGCCGCCCTGGGTCGCGTCGCCCTGGTCCTGCGCCAGATCGGCGCGGTCTGGATGGCGGCGCTCACGACCGTGTACGGCCTGTCCGGGCAGGTCGACGTCCCGCTCGTCGCGGTCGCGACCACCGCGGTGGGCGTGGGCTGGGCGGTCCTCGCGTGGCTGTCGGGGTGGATGCGCCGGGCGGCGGGGCACGACTGGGGGCTGCTCGCCGTCGACCTGGGTGTGACCGTCGCGGTGATCATCGTCCCCGCCCTCGCCGGAGAGGCGTCCTCCTACACCGGCGGCTACCCGTTCGCCGCCCTGGTCGTGGCCCTCGCGGCCGCCGGGCGGCGCGGCGTGGTGGTCGCCACGGCGGTGCTGTCCGCGGCGACCCTGGTCGCCCTGGGCCTGGTCGGCCGCGAGCTCAGCCCGGTCGTCCTCAGCAACCTCCTCCTGTACGTGCTGGGCGCGGTGGCGCTGTGGCTCGGCGTCGAGGTCATCCGCGCCAACGAGCGCCGCGCCCGGCGGGCCGAGGCCGCGCTGGCGGTGGCCGAGGAGCGCGCTGCCACCGCGACCCACCTGCACGACTCGGTCCTGCAGACCCTCGCGCTGGTGCAGCGCCGCGCCGACGACGCCGGCGCGGTGCGGTCCCTGGCCCGGCGCCAGGAGCGCGAGCTGCGCGAGTGGCTGTTCCCCCCCGACCCGGACGAGGGCGCCGAGCACGGGCAGCCGCGGCTGCGCGGCCCGGCCCGCGAGGCCCACGCCGCGGAGGTGGCGGAGCGCTTCGGCGTCGCCGTCCGCGGCGTCGCGGT